>NZ_JBIVMX010000013.1:0-111932 GCF_044753305.1 Pseudomonas sp. NPDC088429
GCGACAACACCGTCGTGAAAAGACTACAGCTGGTTAGAATTGTATTACTCATCGCTACAGATAGATTACAGATTCCGCAACGCGGCGACTACTGCGTCGCCCATTTCCTGCGTACCGACTTTGGTGCAACCGGCCGAATAGATGTCGCCCGTGCGCAGACCCTGGTCGAGCACGACGCTGACGGCTTTTTCGATGGCATCAGCGGCATCCTGCAGATTGAAGCTGTAACGCAGCATCATCGACACCGACAGAATGGTCGCCAACGGGTTGGCAATGCCTTTGCCAGCGATGTCCGGAGCGGAACCGTGGCAAGGCTCGTACATGCCCTTGTTGTTGGTGTCCAGCGACGCCGACGGCAGCATGCCGATGGAACCAGTGAGCATCGACGCCTGATCGGACAGGATGTCGCCGAACATGTTGTCGGTGACGATCACGTCGAACTGCTTCGGTGCGCGCACCAGTTGCATCGCGGCGTTGTCGACGTACATGTGGCTCAGTTCGACTTCTGGATAATCCTTGGCCACTTCTTCAACGATTTCACGCCACAGTTGGCTGGACGCCAGCACGTTGGCCTTGTCCACCGAGCAGAGCTTTTTGCCACGCACCATGGCCATGTCGAAACCGACGCGGGCGATGCGGCGGATTTCGCTTTCGCTATACGGCAGCGTGTCGTAGGACTGACGCTCGCCGTTTTCCAAAGTGCGGGTGCCGCGTGGCGCGCCGAAGTAGATGCCACCGGTCAGCTCGCGAACGATGAGGATGTCCAGACCGGCAACGATTTCCGGCTTCAGGCTCGAAGCCTCGGCCAGTTGCGGGTACAGAATCGCCGGACGCAGGTTGCCGAACAGGCCCAGTTGCGCACGGATTTTCAGCAGGCCGCGCTCAGGGCGGATATCACGTTCGATGGTGTCCCATTTCGGGCCACCGACGGCGCCCAGCAGTACGGCATCGGCAGCGCGGGCACGGTCGAGGGTTTCGTCGGCCAATGGCACGCCGTGCTTGTCGATGGCCGCGCCACCGATCAGGTCATGGCTCAGCTCGAAGCCCAGGCTGTATTTGTCGTTGGCCAGTTCCAGCACCTTGACCGCTTCGGCCATGATTTCCGGACCAATACCGTCACCTGGGAGAATCAGAATCTGCTTGCTCATGCTTTCCTCGTGTCTTCAGTCGGTGCGCCATCTGAGGCGCGCCCGGAAAAATTCTTAGCGCTCAGCCATCAATACGATTACATCTGTACTGAACGAGCCGTCGGCATCAATCTCAAAATATTCGCGCACTTCGTTGCCCATCGACTGCTGCAACTGGCGGATCGCGGCGCGCATCACTTCGGGTGTGCGCATGCGCTCAACCCAGGTGGTGTACTCCAGACGCAGGCGCTGACGCGCAGTGCTACGCACATGCAAACCGGCCTCGCTGACCTGGCGCAGCCATTCAGCAGCAGAATAATCGCGCACATGGCTGGTGTCGCGGAGCACTTCGACGCTTTGCAGGTAAGTGTCGAACAACGGACTGCCCGGTGACAACACGTCAACGAACGCCGCCACACCGCCCGGCTTCAGCACCCGACGCACTTCGCGCAGGGCCACACCGAGATCGCTCCAGTGATGCGCCGAATAACGGCTGAACACGAAGTCGAACTCGCCATCGGCAAACGGCAGACGCTCGGCGGCACCGTTGACCGTGGCAATGTTGCCGATACCGCGATCAATCGCAGCGGCGGCGACCACGTCGAGCATTTGCTGCGACAGGTCGTAAGCGACCACTTCCTTGACCAGCGATGCCACGTGAAAACTGACGTGACCGGCGCCGCAACCCAAGTCCAGCACACGAGCCTCGCCCTGCCCGGCCAGTTGAGCCTGTAGCAGCGCGAATTCGGTGCCTTGAGCGTGAACGGCGCTGCTCAGGTAGGCGGCGGCCTGCTCACCGAATTGCTTTTGTACGACCTGGGTGTGTTGGGCGGTGCTGGTCATGGGGACTTCCTTTTTAGGGTGAGTCTTGTGGTGCTTTTGAGGGCCTCATCGCGAGCAGGCTCACTCCTACAGGGGAACGCATTTCAAATGTAGGCCTTCGCCTGCTCGCGATGGCTCCATTCGCCATACGCAAATCATGCGTCGCGGAACAACCACGGCTGGCTTACGCGGTGCTTCGCTTCAAACGTCGCAATCGCATCACCGTCCTGCAAGGTCAGCCCGATATCGTCCAGACCGTTCAACAGGCAATGCTTACGGAACGCATCAATCTCAAAGCTGTACACCTTGCCATTCGGGCTGGTCACGGTCTGCGCTTGCAGATCGACCTGCAATTGATAACCCGGCTCAGCCTCGACCTGCTTGAACAACTCATCAACCTCAGCGTCGCTCAAGATGATCGGCAACAAGCCGTTCTTGAAGCTGTTGTTGAAGAAAATGTCGGCATAGCTCGGCGCGATGATGCTGCGGAACCCGTATTCTTCCAGCGCCCACGGCGCGTGTTCACGGCTGGAACCGCAACCGAAGTTCTCACGGGCCAACAAGACGCTGGCACCTTGATAACGCTCGGCGTTGAGGACGAAGTCCTTGTTCAGCGGACGCTTGGAGTTGTCCTGATACGGTTGCCCGACATCGAGGTAACGCCATTCATCGAACAGGTTCGGGCCGAAACCGGTGCGCTTGATCGACTTCAAAAACTGTTTCGGAATGATTTGGTCAGTGTCGACGTTGGCACGATCCAAAGGCGCGACAAGACCAGTGTGCTGGGTAAAAGCTTTCATGCTGCGCTCCTTAAATCAATTCGCGAACGTCGATGAAACGACCGTTCACCGCTGCCGCCGCCGCCATGGCCGGGCTGACGAGGTGGGTACGGCCACCGGCGCCCTGACGGCCTTCGAAGTTACGGTTGGAGGTCGAGGCGCAATGCTCGCCGGACTCCAAACGATCCGGGTTCATCGCCAGGCACATCGAGCAACCCGGCTCACGCCATTCGAAACCGGCTTCGAGGAAAATCTTGTCGAGACCTTCGGCCTCTGCCTGCGCCTTAACCAGACCCGAACCCGGCACCACGATCGCTTGCTTGATGGTCGAAGCGACTTTACGGCCCTTGGCGATCACCGCCGCAGCGCGCAAATCTTCGATCCGCGAGTTGGTGCAGGAGCCGATAAACACGCGATCCAGCTGAATGTCGGTGATCGCCTGATTGGCGGTCAAACCCATGTATTTCAGGGCACGGACGATCGAGTCGCGTTTGACCAGATCCATCTCTTTGGCTGGATCCGGCACGTTCTGATCAACGGCCAAAACCATCTCAGGCGAAGTGCCCCAGCTGACTTGCGGCTTGATCTGCGTAGCGTCGAGCTCAACCACGGTGTCGAACCTGGCGTCGGCGTCGGAGACCAGATCTTTCCAGGACTCGACGGCCATGTCCCATTCCGCGCCTTTCGGAGCAAATGGACGGCCCTTCACGTAGTCGACAGTCTTCTGATCCGCTGCCACCAAACCTACGCGGGCGCCGGCTTCGATGGACATGTTGCAGATGGTCATGCGGCCTTCAACGGACAAATCGCGGATCGCGCTGCCAGCGAATTCGATGGCGTGGCCGTTACCGCCGGCGGTGCCGATCTTGCCAATCACTGCGAGGACGATGTCCTTGGCGGTCACACCGAACGGCAATTGCCCTTCAACGCGCACCAGCATGTTTTTCATTTTCTTGGCGACCAGGCACTGCGTGGCGAGCACGTGCTCAACCTCGGAAGTACCAATACCGTGAGCCAAAGCGCCGAATGCGCCGTGGGTCGAGGTGTGCGAATCGCCGCAGACCACGGTCATGCCCGGCAAGGTCGCGCCCTGCTCCGGGCTGATCACGTGGACGATGCCTTGGCGGACGTCGTTCATCTTGAACTCGACGATGCCGTATTCATCGCAGTTGTCGTCGAGGGTCTGAACCTGCAAACGCGAGACCTGATCGGCAATGGCTTCGATGCCGCCCTTGCGCTCTGGCGTCGTCG
Organism: Pseudomonas sp. NPDC088429; assembly: GCF_044753305.1. Classification (NCBI taxonomy): domain Bacteria; kingdom Pseudomonadati; phylum Pseudomonadota; class Gammaproteobacteria; order Pseudomonadales; family Pseudomonadaceae; genus Pseudomonas; species Pseudomonas sp. NPDC088429. Next base: position 3,980 of record NZ_JBIVMX010000013.1, read on the forward strand.
GTACGTTGTGATCCGGGGTCGCAATGTTGGCATCGATGCGCCAAGGCTTGCGCCCGGCCAGACGCAGACCTTCAAAGGCTTGCGGCGAAGTCACTTCGTGAATGATGTGACGATCGATGTAGATCAGCGCCGAGCCATCGTCGCGCTGCTTGACCAAATGCGAATCCCAGAGCTTGTCGTAGAGCGTTTTGCCGGCCATCAGACGGTTCCTCATCAGCTTGTTTCTATGCCCCGGGCCTTGAACGTTTCAATAACCCTTTGGCTTGTGAGGTCGATCCTATGGGGTTACATTAAATAACTCAAATTCATATTTTTTATGCTTTGGATAACCAACTGGAATACCACCATGGATCTGGCCAACCTCAACGCTTTTATTGCCATCGCCGAGACCGGCAGCTTCTCCGGCGCCGGCGAACGGTTGCACCTGACGCAGCCTGCCATCAGCAAACGTATCGCCGGTTTGGAGCAGCAATTAAAGGTGCGTCTGTTTGATCGCCTCGGCCGTGAAGTCGGCCTGACCGAAGCCGGCCGCGCCCTGCTGCCACGGGCCTACCAGATTCTCAACGTGCTCGATGACACCCGCCGCGCGCTGACCAACCTGACCGGCGAAGTCAGCGGCCGGCTGACCCTGGCGACCAGTCACCACATCGGCCTGCACCGTTTGCCGCCGCTATTAAGGGAGTTCACCCGCCGTTACCCACAGGTCGCGCTGGATATTCAGTTCCTCGATTCGGAAGTGGCCTACGAAGAAATTCTCCATGGCCGCGCCGAGTTGGCGGTGATCACCCTGGCGCCGGAGCCGCACGCGCTGGTCAAAGCCACGCCGGTGTGGGACGACCCGCTGGATTTCGTGGTCGCCCCGGAGCATTCGCTGATCAGCAACGGCGCCGTCAGCCTGGCGGACATTGCCGGCCATCCGGCGGTTTTCCCCGGTGGCAACACATTTACTCACCATATTGTCCAACGACTGTTCGAGGCTCAGGGCCTGACGCCGAACATCGCCATGAGCACCAACTATCTGGAAACCATCAAGATGATGGTCTCGATCGGCCTGGCCTGGAGCGTGCTGCCGCGCACGATGCTCGATGATCAGGTGGCAAGCATCGCTTTGCCGGGCATACAGCTGCGGCGCCAGCTAGGCTATATCTTGCACACTGAACGGACGCTATCGAACGCGGCTCGCGCCTTTATGGCCTTGCTGGACGCACAAATCGATCTGCCAGGGACTCTCGGCTGACTTGTGCTACTCCTATAGAGCCGCGTTTCCCTGTGCCTAACGCATAAACCAGCTCAAGGCCCGTAACCAATGCCGAAATCTGTTGACCGTATCCCGCCGATGCCGCGCATTCAGGCAATTGATCCACGGCATTCCGAGCAGAGCTGGGAAAGTGCGCCGCAATTGCTCGCGGCGCTCAACGGCGCCCGGCTCGGCGCTTGGTATTGGGACATTGAGCGCGGGCAGATCAGTTGGTCGCGGGGCACGCAGGCATTGTTCGGCTTCGATCCACGCCAGCCGCTGCCGGCCGACCTTGAATACCTCGATTTATTGCCTCCGGAAGATCGCGCGAAAACCGTGCGCGCCTTCCACGCGGTGATTGCCGGTGCGCCGCTGGAGCAAGCGATGCACCACCGCATCCAATGGCCTGACGGCAGCCTGCACTGGCTGGAGATCAGCGGGAGTCTGCTGCCGGACAAAAACGGCCGCCCCCGAATGATCGGGGTGATTCGCGAAATCACCCACCAGCGCCAACGCGAGCAAGCGCTGAGCAGCTCGGAGAAACGTTTCGCCACACTATTTCACCTATGTCCCAACATGGTTTTGCTCACCCGTCAGGAAGACGGACTGATCAGCGAGGCCAATCAGTATTTTGAAAGCCTGTTCGGCTGGCCGGTGCAGAGCGCCATCGGCCGCACCACGCTGGAACTCGGTTTGTGGGTGCATCCCGAACAACGCGCCGAACTGGTCAAAAAGACCAACACCAAAGGCGAACTGATCGCCATGGAAGTGCAGTTCCGCGCCAGCAACGGGCAGATTCACGACGGCATTCTCAGCGCGCAGAAGGTCGAACTGGAAGGCCAACCCTATCTGCTCAGCACCTTCCTCGACACCACCGAACGCAAAGCTGCCGAACATGCGCTGAAGGACAGCCAAGAACGTCTCGACCTCGCGCTGGACTCGGCGCAACTCGGCACGTGGGACTGGCACATCCCCAGCGGCATGCTTTACGGCTCGGCACGCGCCGCGCAGTTACACGGGCTGGAAGCGAAACCGTTCCATGAATCGTTTGACGAGTTTTTCGAAGGCGTGCCCGGCGAAGAACGCGACAGCATGCGCGACGCCTACCGCAGCCTGCGCGAAGGCCCCGCAGGCAACTATCAACTGACCTATCGCGTGCAACTGCCGGACGGCAGCTCGCGCTATCTGGAAAGCCGCGCCCGCCTCTACCGCGACGACAACGGCGCGCCGCTGCGCATGGCCGGCACGTTGCTGGACATCACCGATCAGGTTGAGCGAGAGCAGCGCCTGGTCGCCTCAGAAGAAAAATTCGCCACGCTGTTTCAGGTCAGCCCCGACCCGATCTGCGTCACGCGCCAGGACAGCGGCGAGTTCATCGAGATCAATAACAGCTTTACCCAGACTTTCGGCTGGAGTGCCGGCGACGTAATTGGCCACACCGCCGAAGAAATCGGCCTGTGGGACGCTTCGGCAAAAAGTCTGCAACGCATCGAGCGGGTGATCCGCGAACAGGGCCTGAGCAACGTCGCGATCATCGTTCAGCATAAGGACGGCCAGTCGCTGACCTGCGTGATTTCTAGTCGGCAGATCAGCGTCGGCGATCAACCGTGCATCGTCACCACCCTGCGCGACATTACTCAGCAGCAACGCTCGGAAGCCGCACTGAAGGCCAGCGAAGAGAAATTCGCCAAGGCGTTTCACTCAAGCCCCGACGCGATCACCATCACCGAACGTGATTCCGGGCGCTATCTGGAAGTTAACGACGGTTTCTGCCGCCTCACCGGTTATCGCGCTGAAGAGGTCGTCGGTAAAACCGTGTATCAGGTCGGCATCTGGGCCGAGGAGAAACAGCGCTCGGCGCTACTCGCCGAGTTACAAATCAAGGGCCGCGTCCACCATCAGGAAATGCTTGGGCGCAACAAGCGCGGGGAAATGCTCACGGTCGAAGTCTCGGTCGAGCCGATCACCCTCAATGAAACCGCGTGCCTGCTGCTGACCGCCCGCGACGTCAGTCTGCTGAAAAATGCCGAAGCACAAATTCGCCATCTGGCTTATCACGACCCACTGACCAACCTGCCCAACCGCGCCTTGCTGATGGATCGCCTGAGCCAGCAGATCGCCCTGCTCAAGCGCCACAACCTGCGCGGCGCCTTGCTGTTTCTCGATCTCGATCACTTCAAGCACATCAACGATTCCCTCGGCCATCCGGTCGGCGACACGGTGTTGAAGATTATCACCGCGCGCCTTGAAGCCAGCGTGCGCATGGAAGACACCGTCGCGCGCCTCGGCGGTGATGAGTTTGTGGTGCTGCTCAGCGGTCTGGAAGGTTCGCGCAACGAAGTCAGTACGCAAGTGCGCGAACTGGCCGACACCATCCGCGAATTGCTTTCGGAACCGATGTTCCTCGATGGCCAGCGCCTGCAAGTGACGCCGAGCATCGGTGTGGCGTTGATTCCCGATCACGGTTCAACCCCGACCGACCTGCTCAAACGCGCCGACATCGCGCTGTACAGGGCCAAGGATTCCGGGCGCAACACCACGCAGATGTACCACAACACCATGCAGAAAGCCGCCAGCGAGCGGCTGCGCATGGAGACCGATTTGCGTCTGGCGCTGTCGCGCGGTGAATTCAACGTGCACTTCCAGCCGCAGATCGATGCCCGCAACAACCAGATCATCGGCGCCGAAGCACTGGTGCGCTGGAACCACCCGGAACTCGGTGCGCAATCACCCACCGAATTCATCAAGGTTCTGGAAGACAGCGGCCTGATTCTCGAAGTCGGCACGTGGATCCTCGACGAAGCCTGCGACGCCTTCAAACAGCTGATCGGACTGAAACTGGTCGACCCGCTCAACTTCAGCCTGTGCGTGAACATCAGCCCGCGGCAGTTCCGCCAGAACGACTTCGTCGAACGCATCGAACACAGCATGATCAGCCACGGCTTGCCCTGCTCGCTGCTGAAACTGGAAATCACCGAAGGCATCGTCATCCAGAACCTGGAAGACACCATCAGCAAAATGCGCCGACTGAAAAAACTCGGTGTGAGCTTCGCCATGGACGATTTCGGCACTGGTTATTCGTCGCTGACGTACCTCAAGCGCTTGCCGGTCGACACGCTGAAAATCGACCAGTCGTTTATCCGTGATGCGACAACGGATCCGAACGATGCCGAGATCATCCGCGCAATCGTCGCAATGGCGCGCAGTCTGGAGCTGGAAGTGATCGCCGAAGGGGTGGAGACGCCGGAGCAGTTGGCGTTTTTGCAGGGATTAGGTTGCCATTTGTATCAGGGTTATCTGCACAGCCGGCCGGTGGCACTGGATGATTTGAAGGTGTTGCTGGAATAGCGGGCACAAAAAAGGGTGCCATTGGCACCCTTTTCATTGCTCGGCTTACTGCAACGCCGGCTTCTGCACCCCATTGATCGGGATGCGTTTGGCTTTCGCTTCTTCCGGAATCACGCGCAGCAGGTCGATGCTCAGCAGGCCGTTGCTAAGATCCGCTGCCTTGATCTCGATGTGATCGGCGAGGCGGAAGGACAGCTTGAAAGCACGCTGGGCAATGCCCTGATGCAGGAAGGTCACGCCTTCGTTGGCATCACGCTTGCCGCCACTGATGGTCAGCACACCTTTCTCGACTTGCAGTTCCAGGTCTTCTTCCTGGAAACCGGCTGCCGCTACGACGATGCGGTATTGGTCGTCACCGTGTTTTTCTACGTTGTAAGGTGGGTAGCTGCTGCCTGGCTCATTGCGCAGGGCTGTTTCGAACAGGTCGTTGAAACGGTCGAAGCCCACCGAGGAACGGAACAGTGGCGCGAGGGAAAATGCAGTACTCATGGTTCAAATCTCCTGAAAACAATCAGCAAGTTTTTTTGACTCCGCGACCCGAATTCGGCATCGCGTAACCCCTAGATAGGAACCGCTGATTTGTTTTCAAGAGACTATTTGCAGATTTTTTTTCAGGCGGCTTCGGCAACCGGCAAACCCAGCAAACGCGAAACATGATCCGGCTCGGTCTCACGGCGCAGCACGGTAAACAGTTCGGTCGCCTCAGGATAATTGCGCGTCAGCATCGCCAGCCATTGCTTCAAACGGCCCGGTGATTGGCGAGCGGTCATCTGTGCTTTGGCTTGCAACCAGAAGTCCTGAATCAGCGGCATCAGTTCCGCCCAAGTCATCTCGACGACTTCTTCACCGGCACGGGCAGCGGCGATTTGTTTGGCCAGATCGGGGCGCGACACCAGACCGCGACCAAGCATGATGTCTTCGACGCCGCTGATTTCGCGGCAACGACGCCAGTCTTCGACGCTCCAGATATCGCCATTGGCGAACACCGGCACCTTGACCACGTCCTGCACGCGCGGGATCCACTCCCAATGCGCCGGCGGTTTGTAGCCATCCATTTTGGTTCGCGCGTGAACCACGATGTGTTCGGCGCCGCCTTCGGCCAATGCGGTGGCGCAGACCAGCGAGCCGTCGGGGCTGTCGAAGCCGAGGCGCATTTTCGCGGTCACCGGAATGTGCGCAGGCACGGCACGGCGCACGTGTTCGACGATCTGGTTGAGCAACTCGGGCTCTTTCAGCAGTACCGCGCCGCCACGGGATTTGTTCACGGTCTTGGCCGGGCAGCCGAAGTTGAGGTCGATCACTTCGGAGCCGAGTTCGCAGGCCAGCGCAGCGTTTTCCGCCAGGCACACCGGGTCGGAACCGAGCAACTGCACGCGCAGCGGCACACCGGAAGCGGTGCGGGCGCCGTTGAGCAGCTCGGGGCCGAACTTGTGGAAGTACGCCGGGGTGAGCAACTGATCGTTGACCCGAATGAATTCGGTCACGCACCAGTCGATGCCGCCAACGCGGGTCAGCACGTCGCGGAGGATGTCGTCGACCAACCCCTCCATGGGCGCCAGAGCAATTTGCATGGGGAAAACACTACTTAAGGAAAAAACGTGCGGCAGTTTACTGGATATCGCGGGAAATCGCAGATCCCTTGTAGGAGCTGCCGAAGGCTGCGATCTTTTGATGTTGTTTTTTATAATCAAGATCAAAAGATCGCAGCCTGCGGCAGCTCCTACAGGGATTGTGTCAGGCCGGGGTCAGGATCGCAGGGCCATAGCCTTCGATGAACTCGGCCGGCATGCGCTTGGGTTTGCCGGTCGACAGTTCGATGCAGACAAACGTGGTTTGCGCGCGCAGCAGCGTGGTGTTGTCGCTCGGGCGGATCAACTGAAAGTGACGGGTCATCTTCAAGCGCTGATCCCAATCGACGATCCACGTCGCCAATTGCAACTCATCGCCTTCATAAGCCGCTGCCAGATAATCGATTTCGTGGCGCACCACGGCCATCGCCCGATCCAGTCGCCGATATTCAACCAGATCCAGCCCCAGACGCTGCGAGTGGCGCCAGGCACAGCGCTCGAGCCAAGTCACGTAGACCGCGTTATTCGCGTGGCCCAGCCCGTCGATGTCCTCGGCGCCTACTTGCAGATCAACGGTAAACGGCGTTGCCCGATCCCAGCCCATGCCCCACTCCCGGTCAGTTTATTCAACCGGGGCAGTGTAACGGAGCTCACGCCGATTGGCGCGCCTGAAGGCTACGGCCGGCGAGCAGTGATAACACGCCATCAATCACGCGCGGGTCGGCGAGCACGCGCTGATGACCACCGCCCTCAAGGCGCAGCAGACGGCTGTCGAACCAGGATTCATGGATCAGCTGCGACTCCTTGACCGAGACGAAGTTATCGTCCTCGGCGTGCACGATCAGGCCGGGCATATCCAGTTGATAGTGGGCAACGTCAAGGGTCGCGGCGCGCATGCCGACGTCCTGCTCGACCTGACGGATGAATGCCGAACGCGCTCGCGGTGGCATGCCCATGTAGCGAGCGAACCCGCGTAACACACCAAGAATTCGCGCCGGCGCAGCGATGCTGACGAGGGTTTCGGTGCGCAAGCCCAATTGCACTGCGAGCATCGCGCTGGCGCCGCCCATGGAGTGACCGATGACGGCTTGCAGCGGCGGCAATTCGGCGGCAGCTTCGAGCATGGCGCGGGCGAACAGGACGACGTTGGCTTCACGCCCCGGTGAGCGGCCGTGTGCCGGTCCATCGAGCGCAACGACGGTGTAACCGGCATCGACGAGCGCCGTGATCAGCGCGGCGAACTGGGTGGGCCGCCCTTCCCAACCGTGCATCAACAGCACCGCAGGGCCTTGGCCCCAGCGCAATGCCGAGAGTCCGAAGCGAAGGGTGATGCGCTCGGCACTGGCCAACATCGGCAGTTCCCAATCACGCAGTGGCAGCGCGCGCGGCGTCATGAACGCCAGGCGCATTTTGCTCGCCACTAATTTCGGTGCAAACCAGCCTAAGGTGCCATTAACGCCACGAACCCATTTCAACGTGCTCATCGCTCTCTCCTCAGGCGTGTTGCCTTCAGGTCAACGCACCGCCGACTTGGCAGCGCGCAGCAATCGATCGGATAAATCTCCAGGGCCGAGCGCTCTTGCGAGGGCCAGACCTCCCACCATCAAGGCCACATCAGCCAGGGCTTTGTCGGTGTCCTCAGGGCTGGACGCCAACTGCGCAATCATCAATTCCAGGTGTTCGTTCAGCGCGATGCGGAACGATTCCGGCAGACGCCCCAGCTCACCGATCGACGCCGGAATCGGGCAGGCCGCTTCGCTGGAGTCACGGTGCTTGCGCGACAGGTAGAACGCAGCAACCAGCGCGCGGCGTTCTTCACCGGTCAGTTCGGCATCCATGTCGGCAATCAGGTCACGGCGGCGGCCAAGCAGCTGTTTGAACGCTTCGAGCATCATCGCGTCCTTGCTTTCGAAGTGCGCGTAGAAGCCGCCAACCGTCAGGCCGGCTGCGCCCATCACTTCGCCCACGCTAGGGTCTGCCGGGCCGCGCTGGATCAGTGCAGCGCTGGCAGCCTTGAGGATGCGTTCGCGGGTTTGAGCTTTTTTATCGTTCATCGTTGCCTCCGAATATTACGACTAGAATATTATTCGCATAATAATATTCTGCAAGTCAAGGATATGACCGCTGGTCTGAAGCACAGTTTAGGAAATAGGAGAATTGGCCAAACGCCAGACAAACAAAAGGGCCATTCAATAATTGAATGACCCTTATAAAATCCCGCAGAGCGGGTAATCGTGGCGTCCCCTAGGGGACTCGAACCCCTGTTACCGCCGTGAAAGGGCGGTGTCCTAGGCCACTAGACGAAGGGGACACAAACCTTCTATACAACTGATCAGTGCTGAGTGCTGATCGATTCAAGGCCGGTGTGGCCAGACCTTGAACTGTAAAATTGGTGGAGCTTAGCGGGATCGAACCGCTGACCTCCTGCATGCCATGCAGGCGCTCTCCCAGCTGAGCTAAAGCCCCGATTTATCGCCTCACGGCGGAGTGACATCTTGCAACATCACTTCTGTAAAACTGGCGTCCCCTAGGGGACTCGAACCCCTGTTACCGCCGTGAAAGGGCGGTGTCCTAGGCCACTAGACGAAGGGGACGCAAACCCTTCTATACAACAGACCAACACTGAGTGGTGATCGCTTCAAGGCCGGTGTGGCCAGACCTCGAAGTGTAAAATTGGTGGAGCTAAACGGGATCGAACCGTTGACCTCCTGCATGCCATGCAGGCGCTCTCCCAGCTGAGCTATAGCCCCTCATCGTTGATGTCATCGCTGAGGACGGGGCGAATCTTAAGGGCGTATCGAAAGCCTGTCAAACTTATTTTTGAAAAATTTCAAAGTTTTTCGTCGGCATAACAATCACTTACCGCCCTCCCCCGTAAATTCGGGACTCGGGATGTCGCAGAGACCTGTAGGAGCTGCCGCAGGCTGCGATCTTTTGACTTTATCTTTTGAAAACAAGATCAAAAGATCGCAGCCTTCGGCAGCTCCTACAGGAGGCGAAGCGTTTAGGCGATAGCGGCCAGGAGCTTTTCCCACTCTTTGTTTTCTTTCTTCGACACACCGCCCAGCAGGTCAATCGCCTGACGCAGACGGAAGCGGGTCAGATCCGGGCCAATGATTTCCATCGCATCGAGCACCGACACCGAGCTCGCCTGACCAGTGATTGCAGCAAACATCAGCGGCATCGCGTCACGCAGTTTCAATTCCAGCGATTCAACCACTGCCTGAATCGTTGCGGTGATGTTGTCTTTCTCCCACTGACGCAGGCTTTCCAGCTTCCACAGGATCAACTGCATCAACTGACGAACCTGATCGCCCGAGAGCTTTTTCGATTCGAACAGTTTGGCATCCGGATTGACGCCACCAGCGAAGAAGAATCCGCCCAGCGGTGCAACCTGGCTGAAGGTTTCAACGCGACCCTGCACCAGCGGTGCGATCTTCATCATGTATTCCGGGTTCAACGCCCAGGTCTGCAAGCGGCTGGCGAACTCTTCCACCGGCAGATCACGCAGCCACTGGCCGTTGAGCCACGACAGCTTCTCGATGTCGAAGATCGGCCCGCCCAGTGAGACACGCTTGAGGTCGAAGTTGTCGACCATTTCCTGCAGCGAGAACTTCTCGCGCTCGTCCGGCATCGACCAGCCCATGCGGCCGAGGTAGTTGAGCATCGCTTCCGGCATGAAGCCCATGCGCTCGTAGAACGTCACCGAGGTCGGGTTCTTGCGCTTGGACAGCTTGCTCTTGTCCGGGTTACGCAACAGCGGCATGTAGCACAGCTCCGGTTGTTCCCAGCCGAAGTATTCGTACAACAGAATCAGTTTTGGTGCCGATGGCAGCCACTCTTCGCCGCGCAGCACGTGGGTGATGCCCATCAGGTGATCGTCGACCACGTTGGCGAGGAAGTACGTCGGCAGGCCGTCGGTCTTCATCAGCACTTGCATGTCCATGCGATCCCATGGGATCTCGACGTCGCCACGGAGCATGTCCGGCACCACGCAAACGCCTTCGCTCGGCACTTTCATGCGGATCACGTGGGGTTCGCCAGCGGCCAGACGGGCTGCGACTTCTTCTTTCGACAGCAGCAGCGCGCGGCCGTCGTAGCGCGGGGTTTCACCGCGAGCCATTTGCTCGGCGCGCATCTGATCCAGCTCTTCAGCGGTGCAGAAGCATGGGAACGCGTGGCCCATTTCGACCAGTTGCTGGCAATACTTCTGGTAAATGTCGCCGCGTTCGCTCTGGCGATACGGGCCGTGCGGGCCGCCAACGTCCGGGCCTTCGCTCCAGTCGATGCCCAACCAGCGCAGAGCGTCGAAGATCTGCTGTTCGGACTCGCGGGTCGAACGCAACTGGTCGGTGTCTTCGATCCGCAGGATGAACTCACCGCCGTGCTGCTTGGCAAAGCAGTAGTTGAACAATGCGATGTAAGCGGTACCTACGTGGGGATCCCCGGTAGGCGATGGCGCGATGCGAGTGCGGACGGTGGTCATGGCATGTCTCGAAAATAATGAAAAGCAAAACAATCAAGCGGCGAATGGTAACAGGCGACACCCGCCCCGCTCCAGCGGGCAGGGCATTTAAGCCAAGTTTGCGTCTGTAAGGCCCGTAAGCCGTGATGAATAGCGGAATATCAGCAGATGGCATTTACCGTTTATCGGCTGTATGCCAAATTTGCCTGCTGATAACTTTCCTTACAATTTCTCGACTACAGTTTGCCCCATGCCTGCCCAACTCAAGCGTCGCCTGTTTATTTTCCTGCTGCTCGTCCTGCTGATTGCCGGGGGCTTCTTCGCCCACTGGTTCTTCAAAGGACGCTTTTATGAAAGCACCGACAACGCCTATGTACAGGGTGAGATCACTCGTGTCTCGAGCCAATTGGGCGCGCGCATCGATGAAGTGCTGGTGCAGGACAATCAGCACGTGGAAAAAGGCCAGTTGCTGGTACGCCTCGAACCGAATGATTTCCGCCTCGCGGTAGACCGCGCCAATGCCGCCCTCGCCACCCGCGAAGCCGAACGCCTGCAAGCGCAAAGCAAATTGACCCAGCAATCGAGCCTGATCGCCGCCAGCGATGCGCAAGTGGCAACCACCCAAGCGACGCTTGGCCGCTCGCAGATGGATTTGTCGCGCGCTGAAACCTTGCGCAAACCCGGTTACGTTTCCGAAGAACGCGTGACCACCCTCTCCGCCGACGCCCACATTGCTCGTTCGCAAGTGGCTAAAGCACAGGCCGACGCGCAAGGTCAGCGCCAACAGGTCAACGCCCTGAACGCTGAAATCAAACGCCTCGACGCACAGATCGCCAACGCCCACGCCGATATTGCGCAAGCCGAACTCAACCTGACCCGCAGCGAAATCCACGCGCCGATCAGCGGCCTCGTTGGCCAGCGTGCCGCGCGCAACGGCCAAGTGGTGCAGGCCGGCGCCTATCTGTTGTCGATCGTTCCGGACGAAGACATCTGGGTGCAGGCCAACTTCAAGGAAACCCAGATCGGCCATATGCAGCCCGGTCAAAAAGCCGAGCTGACCTTCGATGCGTACGGCGACACGCCGATCGAAGCGCGGGTCGAAAGCCTGTTCGCTGCATCTGGCGCGCAGTTCAGCCTGTTGCCACCGGACAACGCCACCGGCAACTTCACCAAAGTCGTGCAACGGATCCCGGTAAAACTAACCTTCAAAGCCGATAACCCGCTGCATGGCAAAATCCGTCCGGGCATGTCGGTCACCGCGACCGTAAACATCAAAGATGCCCCTGAAGATGGCCGGTGATTCGCTGATCCGCCCGGTCGGCGAACCGACCCGGCGCGATTGGATCGCGGTGATGAGCGTAATGCTCGGCGCCTTTATGGCCGTGCTCGACATCCAGATCACCAACTCTTCGCTGAAAGACATTCAGGGCGCGCTGTCGGCGACGCTGGAAGAAGGCTCGTGGATTTCCACCTCCTATCTGGTCGCGGAAATCATCATGATCCCGCTGACCGCGTGGCTGGTGCAGTTGCTCTCGGCGCGGCGATTGGCTGTGTGGGTGTCACTGGGTTTTCTGGTGTCTTCGCTGCTGTGCTCGATGGCCTGGAGCCTGGAGAGCATGATCGTCTTCCGCGCGATGCAGGGCTTCACCGGCGGCGCACTGATCCCGCTGGCGTTCACCCTGACCCTGATCAAACTCCCCGAACACCACCGTGCCAAAGGCATGGCGATGTTCGCCATGACCGCGACGTTTGCGCCGTCAATCGGCCCGACGCTGGGCGGCTGGCTCACGGAAAACTGGGGCTGGGAATACATCTTCTATATCAACATCCCGCCGGGCCTGATCATGATCGCCGGGTTGATGTACGGGCTGGAAAAGAAAGAAGCGCACTGGGAATTGCTCAAGAGCACCGACTACACCGGCATCCTCACGCTGGGCATCGGCCTCGGTTGCTTGCAGGTTTTTCTCGAGGAAGGCCATCGCAAGGACTGGCTGGAATCGAGCTTGATCGTGACGCTGGGCAGCATTGCGTTGGTGAGTTTGATCACCTTTGTCATCGTGCAGATTTCCAAACCCAATCCGCTGATCAACCTTGGCATTCTGCGTAATCGCAATTTCGGTTTATCGAGTATTTCCAGCCTGGGCATGGGTGTCGGGTTGTACGGCTCGATTTATCTGTTGCCGCTGTACCTGGCGCAGATCCAGAACTACAACGCCCTGCAGATCGGCGAAGTAATCATGTGGATGGGCGTGCCGCAGCTGTTTCTGATTCCGCTGGTACCGAAACTGATGAAGATCATTTCGCCGAAATGGCTGTGCACGCTGGGGTTTGGACTGTTTGGTCTGGCGAGTTTTTCGTCGGGAGTGCTCAACCCGGATTTTGCCGGGCCGCAGTTCAATCAGATTCAGATTGTCCGGGCGCTGGGGCAGCCGTTGATCATGGTGACCATCTCCCTGATCGCCACGGCGTACATCCTGCCGCAGGACGCGGGGTCGGCGTCGAGCCTGTTCAACATTCTGCGCAACCTTGGCGGTGCGATCGGCATTGCCTTGCTGGCGACGCTTTTGGATGCGCGCACCAAGACCTACTTCGATTATTTGCGCGAGGCGGTGGTGCCGACCAATCCGCAGGTGGCCGAGCGGTTGGCGTCGATGACGGATCGGTTTGGCAGTGACACGGCGGCGTTGGGCAAGTTGAGTGAGATCGTCCATCAGCAGGCGGCGATCATGGCTTACAACGATGCGTTTCACTTTGTCGGGATTGCGCTGGGGGTCAGTATGTTGGCGATTCTACTGACCAAAAAATTGCCGGAGGGGTTGAAGGCCGGGGAGTCTCACTGATCCGACTCAATCCTGTAGGAGCTGCCGAAGGCTGCGATCTTTTGACTTTGATTGTAAAAACAAGATCAAAAGATCGCAGCCTTCGGCAGCTCCTACAGGTTTGAAGTCAGGGCGTATTGATCAAACAGCCAAAAGCCGCTCGCGCAGTTTGGCAATCTCATCGCGCATCTGCGCCGCCGCTTCAAACTCCAGATCCCGCGCCAATTGATACATCTTCTCTTCCAGCGCGCGAATGCGCTTGGTGATTTCGCTCGGCGAACGCAATTCGGCTTCGTACTTGGCGTTTTCTTCGGCAGCCTTGGCCATGCCTTTGCGCTTCTTGCTGCGCGAGCCCGGCACGGTGGCGCCTTCCATGATGTCGGCGACGTCCTTGAATACGCCTTTCGGGGTGATGCCGTTTTCCAGGTTGAAGGCGATTTGCTTATCGCGACGACGCTCGGTCTCGCCAATCGCCCGCTCCATCGAACCGGTCATGCGATCGGCGTAAAGAATCGCACGGCCATTGAGGTTACGCGCCGCACGGCCGATGGTCTGGATCAACGAACGTTCGGAACGCAGGAAACCTTCCTTGTCCGCATCGAGAATCGCCACCAACGACACTTCCGGCATGTCCAGACCTTCACGCAGCAGGTTGATGCCGACCAGCACATCGAACGTGCCGAGGCGCAGGTCGCGGATGATCTCGACGCGCTCAACGGTGTCGATGTCCGAGTGCAAATAACGCACGCGCACGCCGTGATCGGCAAGGTAATCAGTGAGGTCTTCGGCCATGCGTTTGGTCAGCGTAGTGACCAGCACGCGCTCTTCGATCGCTACGCGCTTGGAGATTTCCGATAGCAGATCGTCGACCTGCGTCAGCGCCGGACGCACTTCAATCTGCGGATCGACCAGCCCGGTCGGACGCACCAGTTGCTCGACCACGCGCCCGGCGTGCTCGGCTTCGTAGTTGCCTGGCGTCGCCGAAACGAAAATGGTCTGCGGGCTCACCCCTTCCCACTCATCGAAACGCATCGGCCGGTTATCCAGTGCGGACGGTAGGCGGAAACCATATTCGACGAGGGTTTCCTTACGCGAACGGTCGCCCTTATACATCGCGCCAACCTGCGGCACGCTGACGTGGGATTCGTCGATCACCAGCAAGGCATCCGCCGGCAGATAATCGTAAAGGGTTGGCGGCGCGGCACCGGCCGGACGTCCGGACAGATAGCGCGAGTAGTTTTCGATGCCGTTGCAGTAACCCAGTTCGAGGATCATCTCCAGGTCGAAACGGGTGCGCTGTTCAAGGCGCTGAGCCTCGACCAGTTTGTTGTTGCTGCGCAGGTATTCGAGGCGTTCCTGCAACTCGACCTTGATGTGTTCGATGGCGTCGAGCAGGGTTTCCCGAGGCGTCACGTAGTGGCTCTTCGGGTAGAAGGTGAAGCGCGGCATCTTGCGGATGACTTCGCCGGTCAGCGGGTCGAACGCAGAAATGCTTTCGACCTCGTCATCGAACAGTTCGATGCGGATCGCTTCCAGATCGGATTCCGCCGGGTAAATGTCGATCACGTCGCCGCGCACACGGAAGGTCGCGCGGGCGAAATCCATGTCGTTGCGGGTGTATTGCAGGTCGGCCAAACGGCGCAGCAATGCGCGCTGATCGAGTTTGTCACCGCGATCGACGTGCAAGACCATTTTCAAATAGGTTTCCGGGCTACCGAGACCGTAGATGCACGACACCGTGGTGACGATGATCGCGTCTTTTCGCTCCAGCAACGCTTTGGTCGCGGACAGGCGCATCTGCTCGATGTGGTCGTTGATCGACGCATCCTTCTCGATGAAGGTGTCGGACGACGGCACATAGGCTTCGGGCTGGTAGTAGTCGTAGTAGGAAACGAAGTATTCAACGGCGTTGTTCGGGAAGAACGCCTTGAATTCGCCGTACAACTGCGCGGCGAGGGTTTTGTTCGGCGCCAGCACCAGCGTCGGGCGCTGAATCTGCGAGATGACATTGGCGATGCTGAAGGTCTTGCCCGAACCGGTCACACCGAGCAGCGTCTGGTGCGCCAGCCCGGCTTCGATACCCTCGACCAATTGGCGGATGGCTTCCGGCTGATCGCCGGCGGGCTCAAAGCGAGTGACGAGCTGGAATTCGGACATATACACCTCTGGGATCGCGGCGTTCCGCGCAAAGCGGAGCACCACGGGGACAACCGCAAACGACCGGTGTCGCGCAAGAAAAAACCTGGATTGTGCTCAATGTGGTGGCGATTGCCTCTGCTTTCAAGGCAAACGTCCTACATCCGGTAAAGTCTCTGACACGACCAATCGACTAACGGTCAAGAAATAATCGCAAAAACTTACCTGAAAAGCCGAATCGCCTGTCGCCATTGCTCGCAGATGGCCTCTATACTAGCTCCCCGTTTGTGCACCGCTCTAGTGCATTCGGCTGGAGCGCCACACGTCCCTCCACTATCCATTCAGAGCCGCCGTAATAATGAGCCTGTTCTCCGCTGTCGAAATGGCACCCCGCGATCCAATCCTGGGCCTCAACGAAGCATTCAACGCCGATACCCGGACCACCAAGGTCAACCTGGGCGTTGGCGTTTACTGCAACGAAGAGGGGCGAATTCCACTTCTGCGCGCCGTTATTGAAGCCGAGACGATTCGCGTCGCTCAACACGCTTCGCGGGGTTACCTGCCGATCGATGGCATCGCCGCCTACGACCAGGCCGTGCAGAAACTGCTGTTCGGCAATGACTCGCCGCTGATCAGCGCCGGTTGCGTCATCACCACTCAGGCCGTCGGCGGTACTGGCGCCCTGAAAATCGGTGCTGACTTCCTCAAGCAACTGCTGCCGAACGCCGTCGTGGCGATCAGCGACCCGAGCTGGGAAAACCACCGCGCGCTGTTCGAAACCGCCGGTTTCCCGGTGCAGAACTACCGTTACTACGACGCTGCCACCCACGACGTTAACCGTGCCGGCATGCTCGAAGACCTCAACGCCCTGCCGAACGGCTCGATCGTTATCCTCCACGCTTGCTGCCACAACCCGACCGGCGTCGACCTGACCCCGGCGGACTGGAACAACGTGCTGGACGTGGTTAAAGCCAAAGGTCACGTGCCTTTCCTCGACATGGCGTACCAGGGTTTTGGCGACGGTATCGACGAAGATGCCGCCGCTGTGCGCCTGTTCGCTGAATCCGGCCTGACTTTCTTCGTCTCGAGCTCGTTCTCCAAGTCGTTCTCGCTGTACGGCGAGCGCGTTGGCGCCCTGTCGATCATCAGCGAATCGAAAGAAGAAAGCGCGCGCGTGCTGTCGCAAGTCAAACGCGTGATCCGCACCAACTACTCCAACCCGCCGACCCACGGTGCAAGCATCGTCGCTGCGGTGTTGAACAGCCCGGAACTGCGTGCACAGTGGGAAGCGGAACTGGCGGAAATGCGTCAGCGCATTCGCGGCATGCGTGAGCAGATGGTTGCCCTGCTGGCCGAGAAAGCCCCGGGCCGCGACTTCAGCTTTGTGGGTCGTCAGCGCGGCATGTTCTCTTACTCGGGCCTGACCACTGAACAAGTGCATCGCCTGCGTAACGAGTTCGGCATTTACGCACTGGATACCGGCCGTATCTGTGTGGCTGCGCTGAATCAGAGCAACATCAAGGCTGTAACGGACGCGATCGTTCAGGTCATCTGATAACGCTGCGTGAT
Organism: Pseudomonas sp. NPDC088429; assembly: GCF_044753305.1. Taxonomy (NCBI): domain Bacteria; kingdom Pseudomonadati; phylum Pseudomonadota; class Gammaproteobacteria; order Pseudomonadales; family Pseudomonadaceae; genus Pseudomonas; species Pseudomonas sp. NPDC088429. Next base: position 21,122 of record NZ_JBIVMX010000013.1, read on the forward strand.
GAAAAACGGGAAGCCTTGGGGCTTCCCGTTTTTTATTTGTCCGAAGGAATGCAACATTCCCTCTAAACTGCACACAAATCCAAATTGTAGGAGCAAAGCTTGCTCGCGATAGCGGTGGTTCAGCCAGTGATGATGGCGACTGACCAGACGCCTTCGCGAGCAAGCTCTGCTCCTACAGGTTATGAGTCAACCTGCGAATTCTGTGAGAAACCCAATGAAAAACGACAACCTGCGCGCCGACCGTGACGATCTGGATGATTTCATCCCCCGCGCCTCGGCCAAACGCGAAAAAAGCCTGGTGCTGCAAGTGGCGGCCGGGGTGTTTCTTGGCGGTCTGGTGCTGTGGCTGGTGCAACTGGCAGCCACGGCGGCTTACGCCAAACTGATGCTCGGCACCATTACCTTCGGCAGTTAAGCCAATTCGGTGGCGCGCTGACTGGCGGCATCGTCATACGCGACGTACAGCGATTCGGCGATCTGGCTCTTGATCGCCTTGGCGCTTTCCAGACCGAGGACAAAACCTTCGGCCTTGCCGCCAGCGCGATTCAGTTCTTCAGCGGTGCCGGCCTGAGTGATCGCATCGAGGAGTTTTTCGGCGTGAGGGCCGACGCCTTTCGGCAGGCTGATTTGCGCGATGCTCATGCGAACACCTCGCTGTTGCGGGACTGACAGATCATGTGATGCATGGCGCGTACCTTTTCGGCGGATGGCCGGTAGCGCGTGTTACCACTTCCGGGCGGCCATGGTAGACCTCTGGCGAGAATCTGGTAACCGCCAATCGCTGACAAACCACCATTCATCCCGGCAAATCGTTCAATTTCACAATCGATGCTTGACTTCTCTTTTTGAATCAGTAACATACGCACCAATTCCGCAATAGCTCAGTTGGTAGAGCAAATGACTGTTAATCATTGGGTCCCTGGTTCGAGTCCAGGTTGTGGAGCCAAATAGCAAAGCCCCTGAATCGAAAGATTCAGGGGCTTTTTTGTGCGCGCTCGAAAAGATCAAAAGATCAAAAGATCGCAGCCTTCGGCAGCTCCTACAGGGGATAGGTGTTTTCATGTAGGAGCTGCCGAAGGCTGCGATCTTTTGATCTTCAAACAAAAAGGGCCGATCTGATTAACAGATCGGCCCTTTTCCATTCAGCTAAAGCCGTCAGACATGCTCGCTGCTTTTCACCTGCACTTTCGGCGCGCCATGGCCGTGGTCGTGATCATCCGGCTCGATCACCGGCACTTCATTGCCGTCGCAGTCATGCAGTTTGCCGTCGCTGAAGTAATCGCCTTCGCGCAGCGCATCCAGATCGCGATAACGCAGAGTCCGCTCTTCCGCCGCCGCAAACACCGACTGTTGATCGGAGTTGCCGGTGGTGAAATGGTTGAACGCCAGGTTCAGCAGGATCGCCATGATCGCCGACGAGCTGATGCCCGAGTGGAAAATGGTCGCAAACCAGCTTGGGAACTGATCGTAGAAGTTCGGCGCGGCAATCGGGATCATGCCGAAACCGATCGAGGTGGCGACGATGATCAGGTTGACGTTGTTGCGATAATCAACCTTCGACAGCGTACGAATACCACTCGCTGCCACAGTACCGAACAGCACGATACCGGCGCCGCCGAGTACCGAAGTCGGTACCGCTGCGATAACCCGACCCATGAACGGCAGCAAGCCAAGGATCACCAGGAATACGCCGCCGGTGGCCACCACATAACGGCTCTTGATCCCGGTGACCGCCACCAGACCAACGTTCTGGGCGAAAGCGCTCTGGGTGAACGAACCGAAAATCGGCGCAAACATACTCGACAGCATGTCCGCACGCAGACCGTTACCCAGACGCTTGGAGTCGACCTTGGTGCCGATGATTTCACCGACCGCCAGAATGTCCGCTGAGGTTTCCACCAGCGTCACCATGACCACGATGCACATCGACAGGATCGCGGCGAAGTGGAAGGTCGGCATGCCGAAGTGGAACGGCGTCGGAAAGCCGAACATCGGCCCGGTGGTGACGTTGGAGAAGTCCGCCATACCGAGGAACACCGCCAATATCGTACCGATCACCATGGCCAACAGGATCGACAGACGCGAGATGGTTGAGCTGCCGACTTTGCTCAGCAGCAACACCAGCACCAGCGTCACCGCCGCCAGACCGATGTTTTGCATGCTGCCGAAGTCCGGCGCATGACTGTTGCCGCCCATCGCCCAGCGTGCGGCCACGGGCATCAGCGTCAAGCCGATGGTGGTGATCACGATACCGGTGACCAATGGCGGGAAAAACTTGGTGATGCGCGAGAACACCGGCGTGATCAGCAAGCCGATCAGCGATGCCGCAATGACGGCGCCAAGCACCGACTGGAAGCCGCCCTCCCCGCCACTGCTGACGATCGCGACCATGGTCGCTACGCCGGAGAACGACACGCCCTGTACCAGCGGCAACTGACAGCCAAAAAACGGTAGACCCAGGGTTTGCAGCAGCGTCGCCAGCCCCCCCGCAAACAATGAAGCAGCAATCAACAAACCAATGTCTGCCGGCGACAGGCCGGCCGCCTGGCCGATGATCAGTGGCACCGCAACGATACCGCCGTACATGGTCAGAACATGTTGCAGGCCGTAAGCCATATTCGCGCCGACCCCGAGATTTTCGTCCTCGGGCCGTTGGTGTGAAACATGGGGCGTTTTCATGGTGGGGGGTTCCCTGGTTTTTGTTATGCGCACACTGTATTCAATACTCAGGACAAATGTCCATAGAGTTGTATACAACTTGTCAGTCACAAAATGGATAGGTAGCCATCCAAGCTTCTAGCCCGCGCCTCGCAACGCCCACAAATCCGGCAATACATCCCTGCCTGCATCTGCGCCAACGCCCACTAGGCTGAAGTGTTCATGGCGACCGACGGTGCGGTCGCAGTCTTTTTTATACATATTAAATATGCATAATGATTTTGAGTATTTTGTTAAAGAGATTTAACCAATGAAAGACGAATATGACTTCTCCCAAGGCAAACGCGGCGCTGTGGCGTCGACCAAGGGCAAAACCCGGATCACCATCATGCTCGACGATGCCGTCATCGACGCCGCACGCACGGTGGCGGAGAACGAGGGGTTTGGTTATCAGACGGTGATTAACAACACGCTGCGCCATGCTTTGCTCGATGCCGAAAAGCACGACCAGGACGATCCGCTGCAATTCAGCAAAGGCATTACCGCCGCCGATCTCAAGAGTCTTGAGAAAAAATTGTCGGCAGCGGCCGGGGAAATTCGCCGGGTGCTGGAGCCGGATGCCAAGCCTTAGGCTTTGGCCGGTACGATCATTCGTTCGAGGGAATGCCGTGTATGCGGCACGTCCGGCAGGTGAATGCCGAATTCCTGCTCCAGCAGTTCGATCAATGCCGCCACCTCGGTGATTTCGCGCCGCTCGCTGCTCGCGCCCATGCGATGAAGGGCGAAACTGCCGTTGTTCAATGTTTTGCGCCAGCCATCACCGGTACGCGCCGCCATCAGGCGCTGAGTAAACGGTGAGTCGGGATGGGCCGAGACGTACCAGTTGCCGATGGTGAAATCGATGTCTTCCTGGCGCTGCAGGTCGAACAGGTACATCGGCCGCCACTCGCCGGCGACGTTGGCTTGCAGCATGTAGCCATCGGCTTGTTTGTCGATGCGATAGGGTTCGTGCGGGGTGGTTTGCTCATCTTCGGTGTCGAGAACTAAAGGCGCGGTCGGCACCATGCCGCCGAAACCGACGTCGGTGATGTAGCGCACGCCGTCGAGGGTGACCAGACTCAAGCGGTGCGTGCGCGCCGTCCAGCTTCCTTCCGGCTGATTCATCACCACACGGCCGCTGATGGCGCGAGCGTCGAAGCCCAGCTCGAGCAGCAGGGTGAAGAACAGATTATTCAGCTCATAGCAGTAGCCACCGCGACCGCCGAGCAGGATTTTTTCTTCAATGGACGGCAGATCGATCAGCACCGGTGCGCCAGTAATCGTCGCCAGATTCTCGAAAGGAAAGACCCCGGTGTGGCGCCATTGCAGCAGCCGCAAGTTTTCCAGCGTCGGCGCTGGCGGTGCATCAAAACCCAAACGTTGCAGGTACAGCTTCAGGTTCGTCAGGCGTGGCTCGCTCATTGCTCAATCCTTTTGCATGGGGCCGCAGTTCACTGCGTTGATGGTCGCCATGTATACGGGATCAGCCACTGAGTTCGACAATTGATTTCGCCAATCGCCTGCTAGCGCTTTTTGCGTGAGCCGATGCGAATCCACGTTGGCGCATGGTCACTGGCGTGCGGTTCATTGCGCACCCACGCGTCTACGCCGGCCTCGTGCAGATACGGGCTCAATGCCGGGTTGAGCAGCAGATGATCGATGCGCAAACCGGAGTTGGTTTGCCAGTGTTGGCGGAAGTAATCCCAGAAAGTGTAGAGGCGATCTTCGGGGTACAAATGCCGCAGCGAATCCGTCCAGCCTTGATCGAGCAAGCGCTGATAACACTCGCGGCTCTCGGGTTGCAGCAAAGCGTCCTTAAGCCATGAGCGGGTGTTGTAGATGTCCATGTCGGTGGGCACGACGTTGTAATCACCGGCCAGCACCACCGGGTGATCGCTGCTTTGCAGGTCTTTCGCGTGGCGGATCAACCGTTCGAACCACGCCAGTTTGTAATCGAATTTCGGCCCCGGCTGCGGATTGCCGTTAGGCAGGTACAGGCAACCGACCAACACGCCGTGCACCGCCGCTTCCAGGTAGCGACTGTGCTTGTCGTCGGGATCGCCCGGTAAACCGCGACGGCTCTCCAGCGGCTGCGCATCTCGGGCAAGAATCGCCACACCATTCCACGCCGCCTGACCTTGCCAGATCGCCCCGTAACCGGCGGCTTCCAGCTCGGCGGCGGGGAATGCCGAATCGACCGATTTGAGTTCTTGCAAGCAGGCGATGTCGGGTTGCTCGCGTTTGAGCCAATCGAGCAGATTCGGCAAACGCGCGCGTAAACCGTTGACGTTGTAGGTAGCGATCCGCAGGTTTTTCATCGGCTGAGGCTCCTGCCCGTGGGCTGTGAAAATTGTGACCGCGTGAACATCGCAGCGGTTGCATCGGATCCATCCGCTGCGGCGTAATAGGCGCTCGCCCTTCGCCCGCTCTGCCGAGACCTGAATCCCATGCCAACCACGCTGCAAGGTCAGCGCATCCTTCTGCGCCCGCTTGAGTATTCCGACGCCGCCGCCCTGCTCCATGCGGCTGCCGACGGCGAATTGTGGAACCTCACCGTGACCGTCGTGCCATCAGCCAGCACCGTCGACAGCTATCTGAAAAAGGCCCTCGACGGCCGCGAGGCCGGCACGGTGATGCCGTTTGTCATCGTCTTGAAGGAGACCGGCGAGGTGATCGGCTCAACACGCTTCTGGAAGATCGATCCGCTCAATCGCAAGCTGGAAATCGGCAGCAGCTGGATCTCGGCGAGCTGGCAGAAATCCTTCGTCAACACCGAAGCCAAATACCTGATGCTGCGCCACGCCTTCGAAGTGCTCGATTGCGTGCGCGTGCAGTTCACCACCGACGAGAACAACCAGAAGTCACGCCAGGCGATCCTGCGTCTCGGCGCGCAGCAGGAAGGTATCGTCCGTCATGAACGGATCATGCCGGACGGGCGCAAGCGCAACTCGGCGCGTTTCAGCATCATCGACGACGAATGGCCGCAAGTGCGCGCGCACCTGGAACAGAAACTCGCCGCCTACGCATAAAACACTCAGGCGCGATTGCGCAGCCATTGCAGAAAGCCTTTTTTCGCCACCACCACCGGCGCCTCCTCGGTCAGCGATTGCGCCTTGTGCAGGCGATAATCGAGCAAGGTTTTCATCGCATCGCTGATGTCGTGGCGAGCATCGAGGCACGGCTTCAGGTAAGTCTTCTCGATGCGGTACAGGGCGCAGAAGGTTTTCGCGGCAAACTTGGCCGGCACCGATGAATCGGAAAGGATGCCCGCCTCGCCGATCACTTCGCCCGGGCCCATGCGCCCTGACTCGAACGGCGTGCCGTGGCGGGTCAGCGTCACTGTGACCACGCCCGATTCGATGATGAACAAGTGATCGCTGACCTCCCCCGCCTCCAGGATCGTCTCGCCAGTGCGGAAATTTTGCAGGGTCATGTTCTGGCTGAAGGTTTCTTTCTCTTCCTGACGCAGCGTCGAGAAGATCGGCGAACTGTCGAGCAATGCCCGTGGCCGCGACAGGTTGCTCGGCGCGCTGCTTTCATCGCTCGACAGCAGATTGACCCCGGACGCCTGCAAGTGCCGGTACGCCAGATCAAACAGCTGATTGCGCACCACGCGTTTCTCGCCCATCGACGCGACGAAACCGCTGATCTCGTATTCCGCGCCGCTGCTGCCGGAGCTTTTCAGCGCGACATTCGGCGCCGGGTTGTCGAGTAACTGCCGACAGCCCTGCATCGCCCTTTCCAGCGATTCGATCACTGAACTGGGCCGCGCATGCGGGCTGACCTGCACGCTGACCGCGACGCCGAACATATTGCTCGGCCGACTGAAGTTGATGATCTTCGCCTTGGCCGCCAGCGAGTTGGGAATCACCGCCATGCTGCCCTGACTGGTTTGCAGGCGCGTGGCACGCCAATCGATATCGGTGACCCGGCCTTCGGTGCCGTCGATGGAAATCCAGTCATCCAGTTGATAAGGCTTGGTGGTATTGAGGACGATCCCGGAAAACACATCGCTGAGCGTGCTCTGCAAGGCCAGACCGACGATGATCGCCAAGGCGCCGGAGGTTGCCAGCACGCCTTTGACCGGCAGATCGAGCACGTAGGCCAGCGCCGCAATAATCGCGATAAGGAAAATCACCGCGCCGAGCAGATCCTGCAACAACCGCCCGGTGTGGCCGACCCGCTGCATCATCACCGCGCCGATCAACACCGTCAGCGTGCGCGCGCCGAATAGCCACCAGCCAATCTGCAACCCGGTCGCCGCCAGGTGCAGCGGCACGTTGTCGACCCACGGCGCGGGCTCCATCGGGTTGAGGCCTTCGTTGAACAGCAAGATGCTGAACAGGGTAAAAATCAGCACGCGCACCAGCAGTTTCCACTCGCTGCCACGGGAACTGATCAGGCGCCACAGACCGAGATCAAGGAGGATCAGGACCAACGCGCAAAACAACGGGTGTTCGGTCAGCAGAGACAGCATCAAACAACTCCGACGGGGGCCAATCGCGAGAAGATCGCACAGATTGGGGAGAGTGTAGGAGTAATTGATTTCACAGCATGAACACACCCGCAAAAAACCCACAAAACCCTGTAGGAGCTGCCGCAGGCTGCGATCTTTTGATCTTCAAAAACAAAGTCAAAAGATCGCAGCCTGCGGGGGTTTGCGAGTGGCGCGGGTTATTTGTCGTTAGACAGGCTGTTATAGCTGGTGAACAGGTTGCGGTAGTCCGGGATGTGGTTGGAGAACAGCGTGCCCAGCCCTTCAACGTCGTTGCGCCAGTCGCGGTGCAGCTCGCAGGCCAGACCGAACCAGGTCATCAACTGCGCTCCCGCCGTGGACATACGATTCCACGCCGATTCGCGGGTCAATTCGTTGAACGTGCCTGAGGCATCGGTCACCACAAACACATCAAAACCTTCCTCTATCGCCGACAGTGCCGGGAATGCCACGCAGACCTCGGTCACCACGCCAGCAATGATCAGTTGCTTCTTGCCCGTCGCCTTGATCGCCTTGACGAAATCTTCGTTGTCCCAAGCGTTGATCTGGCCTGGACGAGCGATGTACGGCGCATCCGGAAACAGCGCTTTCAGCTCAGGCACCAGCGGGCCGTTGGGGCCGGTTTCGAAACTGGTGGTGAGGATTGTCGGCAGTTTGAAGTACTTGGCCAGATCGGCCAGCGCCAGCACGTTGTTCTTGAATTTGTCCGGATCGATATCGCGCACCAGCGACAGCAGCCCGGCCTGGTGATCGACCAGCAGCACCGCAGCGTTGTTCTTGTCCAGACGTTTGTATTGAGTGGTCATTGCAGTAATCCTCGCGTGTTGTCGAGGCCGACGGGGGTCGGCCTCGGGAGACTCGATCAGCGTTGGGAATCCAGCACTTCGTGTTCGTTCGCGACTTGCTGAGCCTTGAGGTAGCTCTCGATCAGCAATTGATAATGCGGCATGGCCTGGGCGTAGACGGCCGCCCACTGCTCGGCATCGGGACGGTTCCACGAGCCTTGCAGCTCGGAAAGCGTAGCCATGATGTCGATCGGCACCACCCCGGCCTGGGCCAAACGGGCAACTGTCAGATCAGTGGCGAGTTTGGAGTGATTACCGGACGCATCGACCACGGCAAAAACCTTGTAGCCTTCGTGCACGGCAGCGATCGACGGGAACGCCAGGCAGACGCTGGTCAAGGTGCCGGCGATCACCAGGGTTTTCTTGCCAGTGGCTTTGACTGCCGCGTGAAACTCCGGGTTATCCCACGCGTTGATTTCGCCCTTGCGCGCCACGTATTGCGCATGCGGCGCGGCTTCGTGAATTTCCGGAATCAACGGCCCGTTCGGCCCTTGCGGCACGGAAGCGGTGGTGATCACCGGCATCTTCAGCAGGGTCGCCGCTTTCGCCAGCGCTACGGCGTTGGCGCGCAGTTGCGGCACGTCCATGTCCTTGACGATCTGGAACAGACCGCTCTGGTGGTCGATCAGCAGCATGGCTGCGTCGCTGGCATCGATGGTTGGTTTCTGGCCGTCGAAGTTCGCGGCATTGACAGTGTTCATGTGCGTGTCCTCTTTTCTTTAGGCAACAGCCATCCCTGGCCTTCGAACCGGCCTACGCGTCCTGTGTAGAGCGGAGTGGTTGTGCGTTAAGCGTGCATCTGGCCGAAGCGGCCGGACTGGAAGTCGGCGAAGGCCTGGTGAATTTCCTGCTCGGTGTTCATCACGAACGGGCCGTGGCCGACGATCGGTTCGTCAATCGGTTCGCCGCTGAGCAACAACACCACCGCGTCCTGGCTGGCTTCGAGGGTCAGTTGCTTGCCATCACGTTCGAACAGCGCCAACTGCCCTTCGCGCACCGATTCCACACCGTTGACCTGCACCGAGCCTTTCAATACCACCAGCGCGGTGTTGCGGCCTTCGTGCAGATCCAGCGTCAGCAACTTGCCGGCGTTCAGACGCAGATCCCACACGTCGATTGGCGTAAACGTGCGCGACGGGCCGGTGTGGCCATCGAACTCACCGGCGATCAGGCGCAGGCTGCCGGCGTTGTCCTTGAGCGCGATGCTCGGGATGTCGCTGTCGAGAATGGTCTGGTAGCCCGGCGCGGCCATTTTGTCCTTGGCCGGCAGGTTGACCCACAGCTGCACCATTTCCAGTTTGCCGCCGGTTTTGGCGAAGTCATCCGAGTGAAACTCCTCGTGGAGGATCCCGGACGCCGCCGTCATCCATTGCACATCGCCCGGGCCGATGACGCCGCCACTGCCGGTCGAATCGCGGTGCTGCACTTCACCGTCATAAACGATAGTCACTGTTTCGAAACCACGGTGCGGATGCTGACCAACGCCACGACGATCGGTCGTCGGCGTGAAATCGGCGGGGCCGGCGTGATCGAGCAGCAGGAACGGGCTGATGTGTTTGCCCAGGTTGTCGTAGGAAAACAGCGTGCGAACCGGGAAACCATCGCCGACCCAATGGCCGCGTGGGCTGGTGTAGATACCGATGATGTTTTTCATGGTTGTCTCCAATTGGGGTGAGTGATGCAATGGATTAAGCTTAAATCCATGACCATTAATGCACTAGACTGCAAAAATCAGCCTTAGCGTTCTATCTGGAGAACGATGGTGGAAGACCTCAACACCCTTTACTACTTCACCCAAGTGGTCGAACACCACGGATTCGCCGCCGCCGGCCGTGCGCTGGACATGCCCAAATCGAAGCTCAGCCGGCGCATTGCCGAGCTGGAAGAACGCCTCGGTGTACGCCTGCTGCACCGCACCAGCCGCCATTCTTCGCTGACTGAAATCGGCCAGGCCTATTACCAGCGTTGTCTGGCCATGCGCATCGAAGCCGAAAGCGCCGCCGAACTGATCGAACGCAACCGCTCCGAGCCGCAAGGGCTGGTGCGCCTGAGTTGCCCGACGGCGCTGCTCAACTCGTGGGTCGGGCCGATGCTCACTCGCTACATGCTCAAGTATCCGCTGGTTGAGTTGTTCATCGAGAGCACCAATCGTCGCGTCGACCTGATTCACGAAGGTTTCGATATCGCTTTGCGCGTGCGCTTTCCGCCGCTGGAAAACACCGACATGGTGATGAAGGTGCTGGGCAACAGCATGCAGTCGGTGGTCGGTAGCCCGCAGTTTGTCGAACGCCTGTCATCACCGCCCTCGCCCGCTGACCTCAACGGTTTGCCGAGCCTGCATTGGGGCGCGGCGCAGCGTGAGTATCAGTGGGAATTGCTCGGGCCGAATGACAACACGGCGCTGATCCGGCACACGCCGCGCATGGTTACTGATGATTTGATTGCATTACGTCAGGCAGTGATTGCCGGGGTCGGCGTGGCGCATTTGCCGAGTGTGGTGGTGCGCGAGGACATTGCCGCCGGGCGCGTGGTGGAGTTGATTCCGGGGTGGGCACCGAAGTGTGGGGTGGTGCATGCGATCTTTCCGTCGCGGCGGGGGTTGTTGCCGTCGGTGCGGACGTTGATTGATTTTCTCGGCGAGGAATTTACGCGTAGCGACATTGCGTGAATCGGCGGCGCGCCCTTCGCGAGCAAGCTCGCTCCCACAGGGATTTATGTTGGTAATGAATGTTGTGTACACCCCCAAATCCTGTGGGAGCGAGCTTGCTCGCGATGAGGCCAGTCCAGACAACACAAAAACCAGGATTGATTCATGACTTCTGCTCAACACTGCTTTGCCCCGGCAGCGGTTTTTCTCAAGGATGCACACGCGGATACTCGACCCCATTCCCACTGCAATCCCTTGGAGTCTTTCATGTCTGTTCCCGCTTTCGGCCTCGGTACCTTTCGCCTGCAAGGCCAGGTCGTCATCGACTCGGTGACCACCGCCCTCGAACTCGGCTATCGCGTCATCGACACCGCGCAAATTTATGAAAACGAAGCGGACGTCGGCCAGGCCATCGCCGCCAGCGGCATCCCCCGCGAAGACCTGTTCATCACCAGCAAAATCTGGATCGCCAACTTCGCCAAGGATCGCCTGATCGACAGCCTCAAAGAGAGCCTGCAGAAACTGCAGATCGACTACCTCGACCTGACGCTGATCCACTGGCCATCGCCGGAAGACCAAGTGCCCGTCGAAGAATTCATGGGAGCTCTGCTGGAAGCCAAACGTCTGGGCCTGACCCGGCAGATCGGCGTATCCAACTTCACCATCGACCTGATGAAGCAAGCGATCAAAGCCGTCGGCGCCGACAATATCGCCACCAACCAGATCGAACTGCACCCGTACCTGCAAAACCGCGCGGTGGCTGAGTTCGCCAAAAGCCAGGGCATTCACATCACCTCGTACATGACCCTTGCTTACGGTGAAGTCTTGAAGGATCCGGTGATCGAGCAGATCGCCACGCGCCTGCAAGCCACTCCGGCACAAGTCACGCTGGCATGGGCCATGCAATCGGGTTACGCGGTGATTCCGTCGTCGACCAAGCGCGCCAACCTGCACAGCAACCTCGGCGCCACCGCCCTCAAGCTGAGCGATGCCGACATGGCGCAAATCGCCACGCTGGATCGCGGCCACCGTTTAACCAGTCCGAAAGGGATTGCGCCAATCTGGGACTGATCGCTCAGGCCTGAAGACGTTGCGCGAGACCTTGCATGGCCTCGCGCAATGCGCTGGCGCTAACCCCCAGCGTAGCGCTTTCAGCATCGCGGCAGGCGTGTTCGAGGTCGGTACACGCCGACACCACGCGCGCGGCGCCGACCATTTGTGCACCGCCCTTGATGTGATGGGCCAGATCGCGCAGGCCGCCACGGTCAGGGGTTTGCAACAGATCGTCGAGGCGCAGCAAATCGGCGTGCAGGCTGTTCAGTACTTCTTTGCGCAGGTGATCGATGAGGGCGCGGTTATTCCCCGCCAACTGCTCCAGCGCGCTGAGGTCGAACTCAGCCTGCGGCGGATTCTCTGATCGCTCGATACCTCGCTCAATGTGGCTGGCGCCGCTCAACCCCACACTCAGATCGTGCAAACGAATCGGTTTGAACAGGCAATCGTCCATGCCCGCTGCGAGGCAACGAGCTCTTTCCTCGACCAGCGCATTGGCCGTAAAACCAATAATCAAACGTCGACCGACACCTGCGAGCGCTTCGTCCTGACGAATCGCGCGCGCCAGTTCATAACCGCTGCGCCGGGGCATGTTGCAGTCGGTGATCAGCACGTCAAAAGATTGCTCGCGCCACAGTTTCAAGCCCTGCTCGCCGTCTTCAGTGTCGACCGTCCGGTGCCCCAACTCACTGAGTTGCCAACACAGCAACAAGCGGTTCACCGGGTGATCGTCCACCACCAGAATGCTCAGCGATTGCACGGGTTCGGAGGCGATTGGCGTGGGCGCATGGTTTTGTTCGAGCGCTTCCAGCAACGCCACTTCAAGGCGAACGGTGACTCGCGTGCCGACGCCGGTTTTGCTCTCGAGTTGCAACTCGCCGCCCATCATTTCGCACAGGCTGCGACTGATGACCAAGCCCAACCCCGAACCACTGCGCGCCGCATGCGGGTCATTGCCGGCCTGCACAAATGGACTGAACAAACGCTGCCTGTCTTCAGGGCTGATGCCAATGCCGCTGTCTTCGATAATCACGCAGACCGCCAGTTGTCCGGCCTCCAAAGCATTCATGCGCAGTTGCAAACTCACTTCGCCGGTCTCGGTGAACTTGATCGCATTGCTCAGCAGATTGGACAGCACCTGCTTGAACCGCGTCGGGTCGATCAGCACATCAACGTCACTGCCAGCCTCTAGATCAAGGTGCCAGAGCAACCGTTTCTGCCGCGCCAACCCTTCAAACACCCGGCACACCGATCCCACCAGTTCACGCAGATTCGCGCGTTCGGGCGCCAGCGATAAATGCCCCGATTCAATCCGCGCAATATCAAGAATGTCGCCAATCAGCGCCAGCAATTGCTGCCCGGCACTGGATGCAACCTGAATCGCCAGACGATCAGTCACGCCCTCCTCCGCGCGTTTCAGGGCCAGTTCAAGCATGCCGATCAAGGCGTTCATCGGCGTGCGGATTTCATGGCTCATGGTCGCCAGAAACGTGGTTTTCGCGCGATTGGCATCGTCGGCCGCATCCTTGGCCTCCTGCAATTGCTGCAACCATTGCTGACGTTGACGGATCTGCCGACGCTGAAAACCGATCCAGGCCAGCGCTAATAGCAGCAACACCGCAGCGCCGATAAAACCGCGCAAAATCTCCCCGCGATGACGCAGCCAATAGCTGTCATCGACCACCATGTCATGGCTCCAGCGGCCGACCAGTTCATCGATTTCCTGCGGCGCGATGCTCAGCAATGCCTTGTTCAGAATCGACTGAAGCTCAGCCGCCTGCGGCACCGTGGCCAAGGCGATTCTGGCGGGTTGATCACCGACGGTGGTGACAATGCGCACGCGCTCACGGTAGTGACGGGCAATCAGATAGCGCGCCACCAGCAACGAACTCACGGTCGCGTCTGCCTGGCCTTTACCGATCATGTCCATGCCCGCCGCCGGGCTGGGCACTTCGACCAATTTCACTAGCGGCGCATGTTCGAGCAGATAACCACGCAACGGATGCCCGCGATAAATCGCCAGGCGTTTGCCGGCCAGATCATCGAGGCTGCGCGGGCTGTCCACACCTGCAGCCGTGACCAGCACGAACGGATTGCTCAGATACGCTCGGGTAAAGCGCAATTCGGCTTCACGCTCACTGCTCGGCGTCACCACTGGCAGCACATCGAGCTCGCCAGCCTTCAATTGCTCGATCTGGCGATCCAGCGAGCGACCGCGCACCACCTCGAACGTCAGGCCGCTGCGCTGACTGATCAGACTCAACAACGGCGCCGCAAGCCCGCTGAGGCGACCTTCGGCATCAAAAAACGACAGCGGCGCAAAATCATCGATAACGCCGACCCGCACGCGCGGATGCTGGTCGAGCCAGCGCTGTTCTTTGGCACTCAGGCGTACTTGCGACTGCTCGGCCATTTCCGCGCGCCCGGCGCTCCAGCGTTGTTCGATGATCTGCCGTTGATGCAGGGGAATGGCGGCCAGCGCCTTGTCGATGATCCGTTTCAATCGCGCATCCGTGCGGCGCAGTGCGAAGCCGAACGGGTTGGCATCCAGCCCGGACGGCCCGGCCAGTTGCACGTCGTTGCGGTAATTGGTGTTGATCAGGTAATTGGCGCTGATGAAGTCGCCGAGGTACGCATCGTTCCTGCCGAAGGCCACCGCGCCGAGTGCGTCCATGGCTGAGCGGTAGCGCTGAATATGGGTCTGTGGATAAAAACCCTGCACGGTCGCCAGTGGCAAATAGTCTTCGGCCATGGCCAGGCGTTTGCCGGCAAGATCGGCCAGCGGCGCGTCTCCGAGCCGGGTCACCAGCATTGGCTGATCTTCGGCGTACGCGCGGGACAGCACCAGCTCAGGGTCAGCCAGTTCAAAGTTGTTCGAGGTGCCTAGTACGTCCAACTCGCCCCGTTTGAGCGCGGTAATGGCCGCTTCCCGATTGGCGTAACGCAGCACTTCGACACGCATATTCAGCAGTTGCGCGAGCAGATCAGCGTAATCGGCGCTGAGCCCTTCCAGTTGATGGTGGTTGCGGGTCAATTCGAACGGCGGGTAGTCCGGCCCGGAAATGCCCATGCGCAACACCGGGTGCTGGCGCAACCAGTGTCGGTCGGTGCCGTCGAGCCGTACGTGAACATTCTCCAGCCGGGTTCGCGTGAGGATCTCCAGTGCCATCGGTGCTACGTCAGCCCACGCCGTCAGCTCCCAAACAGCCAACACGATCAGAAGCCAGCGGCCCAGCCTCATGTGCGACCCCTCAGATCAAATGATTGCGCTTGGCGAAGTCACGCAAGTGAACGGCAGACGCGACGCCGAGTTTGGTCATCAATCGGGTTTTATAGGTGCTGACGGTCTTGTGGCTGAGGTGCATGTCTTCGGCGATGGACTTGTTGGATTTACCCAGCCCCAGTTGCACGAAGATGCTCAACTCCCGGTCGGAGAGCTGATCGATCAGCTGCTTTTCGGTGTATTGCAGGGAGTTGGATGAATGTGCCTGATCAGGCAATGCCGTGAAGTAGGTGTACCCCGACATCAGCGCCTGAATCGCCTTGTGCAACTGCTCCAGCTGATTGGTCTTGGGCACAAACGCCATGGCGCCAGCACGCAGGCAGCGCTCCTGATAAAAACGCGCTTCACGCGAGGTGAAGATCAGCACCCGACAGTTCAGATCATTGGCCTTGATCCGCGCCAGCACTTCGAGACCATCCAGGCCAGGCAAATTCAGATCGAGTATCAGCAGATCCGGCTGGTGTTGGCGGATCAATGCCAAAACCTCAAGACCACTGGAGGTTTCGTGGATAACTTTGAAGCCTTCGGCTTGCAGCACGATTCTGACGGCGGCAAACACCACCGGATGATCTTCGACGACCAGCGCTGACTTCATGAACACTCCCGATGGCAAGACCAGACGATGGCGCCCCGCTGTCGCGTTGAGCGGACAGGGTGGCTGCGCAAAGACTGTTGCACGGGAACGACGGCGAATCTACCTGTCAGGTTTGACAGTTGCGGCCATTGAATATTTGTGTCTAAGCCTGACGTTTCAACGCTGGAACACGCATCATGTCAGCGCAGGCTCCAGGTTTTGGCGCATCGGCCAGCGCCGCCAACTGCTCGATCATTCGCGCATTCGGCAGCACGCAATGGCTGATCTGCACATTATCCTGCGCAAAACCCGGAATCGCCCGTGATGGCGCAGTAGGTTCGTTGTAGATCAAGGCGTGGCGAACATGCGGGTTATCGAGGAAAAACCCCAGAAGATCCAGTGAGCCTGCGGCCATTTCAGCGTTGATCACCACGACATCAAAGGGTTCGCAGCCGTAATCGACCAGGGTCAGCAGGTCGACCAGGCTCTGCACCGGTGCCACGCGGTAGTAGCCGAGGCCATTGAATGCACGCTCGATTTTCATGCGGTGAAAATGTTGCGGATCGGCGATCAGAATGCGCAGGGCTTTGTTGTTCATCGTAAACCTCACGGGTTAAACGGCTTCAAATGAATGCAAGCCTACGGAGGCCAAACGGAAGATTCTGTAGGACGCGTCCTAAAAAGACTGGCGGTAATTCCTTGATTCACGCGCTCGGCCACGCCAAGCCGGCGCCAATAAAGTGCCGCTATTCGGTGGTACTCGGACTCCAGAACGCCTGCACCACCAACGCTGACGTCGAGATCCGCGCGACCAATGCGTCCAGCTCATCGCCGTCCACCGACGTTGTCGCCAATGTCGCTTCGATTTCAATTTCATCGGCACCAAAGGCATGCACGTCGACATCACTGGCCGGGTAGTTGCTGCGTTCCAGCTCCGCTTCGAGCAACGCGAACACCGCCGTTTGCTGCGAACGCCGGGCGATGACGTAAACGATGTTGGTGACTTCCGCCGACACCACGTCCAGCGGTTGGCGGTTGATGTTGTTGACGATCGGCCGCAGCAAGGTGTTCGCAGCGAGGACGAACAGCGTGCCGAGCACGGCTTCGGCGAGCAGGTCGGCGCCGGCGCAGGCGCCCACTGCCGCAGACGTCCACAGGGTGGCGGCGGTGTTGAGGCCGCGCACGTTGCCCTCTTCACGCATGATCACCCCGGCGCCGAGAAAACCGATGCCGGAGACCACGTAAGCGACCACACGCACCGCGCCTTCAGCGCCGGCGAGACGGTTGGCCATGTCGACGAAAATCGCCGCACCGACCGCCACCAGCACGTTGGTGCGCAGACCCGCCGTGCGTTGTCGGTACTGGCGCTCGAAACCGATCAGGCCACCGAGGATGAACGCGGCGCTGAGGCTGACGAGGGTATCGAGCAGTGAATCGAGGTTGAGGTTGTTGATGGCTTGCATCGTCATCTCCCTGAAAAAAACACAAACCCCCTTGTGGGGCCTGCTTAGAACGAGTCCCCTGTAGGAGCTGCCGAAGGCTGCGATCTTTTGATGTTGCCTTATGAAAACAAGATCAAAAGATCGCAGCCTTCGGCAGCTCCTACAGGGGAACCGGTGTTGCTGTTATTGCCAGCCGAAGCGGCGGATGTAGAAGCCTTTCACCGCTTGGGTCAGCGCCATGTACGCCAGCAGGATCACCGGCAGGAATACGAAGTACAGCGACGGCAGCGCCTGCAATTTGAAGTAGTGCGCCAGCGGCCCCATCGGCAGGAAGATGCCGACCGCCATGATGATTCCGGTCATCACCAGCAGCGGCATGGCGGCACGGCTTTGCAGGAACGGAATCTTCGGCGTGCGGATCATGTGCACGATCAGCTTGAGGGTGATCGGGCGGACCACCAACCAGAGGGACTGGAACAGGGTCTGGTGATCCGGGGTGTTGGCATCGAAGACGTACCACATCAAGGCGAACGTGGTGATGTCAAAGATCGAACTGATCGGGCCGAAAAACAGCATGAAGCGCCCGACGTCGCCCGGCTGCCAGCGTTGCGGTTTTTTCAGCATTTCCTCGTCGACGTTATCGAATGGAATGGCAATCTGCGAAATGTCGTAGAGCAGGTTCTGCACCAACAGGTGCATCGGCAGCATTGGCAGGAACGGAATAAACGCACTGGCGACCAGCACCGAGAACACGTTGCCGAAGTTGGAGCTGGCGGTCATCTTGATGTACTTGAGCATGTTGGCGAAGGTGCGCCGCCCTTCGAGCACGCCCTCCTCCAGCACCATCAGGCTCTTTTCCAGGAGGATGATGTCGGCCGCTTCCTTGGC
This sequence comes from Pseudomonas sp. NPDC088429, assembly GCF_044753305.1. Taxonomy (NCBI): domain Bacteria; kingdom Pseudomonadati; phylum Pseudomonadota; class Gammaproteobacteria; order Pseudomonadales; family Pseudomonadaceae; genus Pseudomonas; species Pseudomonas sp. NPDC088429. The sequence continues at coordinate 39,046 of NZ_JBIVMX010000013.1, forward strand.
GATGTCCACCGCGCTGTCCACGGAAATACCGATGTCGGCGGTGCGCAGGGCTGGCGCATCGTTGATGCCGTCGCCCATGAACCCGACCACGTGACCATTGCCTTTAAGTATGCGCACGATGCGCTCCTTGTGCGACGGCGTCAGTTTGGCGAAGACATTGGTGGTCTCTACCGCCACCGCCAGTTCGGCATCGCTCATGCGCTCGACGTCGTTGCCCAGCAGCAGGCCTTGTTGCGCGAGGCCGACTTCACGGCAGATCTTCGCGGTCACCAGTTCGTTGTCGCCGGTCAGCACTTTCACTGCCACGCCATGTTCGGCCAAGGCTTTCAGCGCGGGCGCAGTGCTTTCTTTCGGTGGATCGAGGAACGCCACGTAACCAATCAGCGTCAGTTCCTGTTCATCGGCCAGGCTGTAAATCTCACGACCTTCGGGCATCGAGCGAGCGGCCACGGCCACCACGCGCAAGCCTTCAGCGTTGAATGCTGCGGTGACCTGACGAATCTTGGTCAGCAATTCATCGCTCAAGGCTTCATCGACGTCGCCGTGACGCACGCGGCTGCACACCGCCAGCACTTCTTCCACCGCGCCTTTGCAGATCAGCTGATGCGGTTGGCCACGCCCTTCGACCACCACCGACATGCGCCGACGATTGAAGTCGAACGGGATCTCATCGACCTTGCGAAACGCTGTGCCGACTTTCAGTTCGCGGTGGATTTCCACGTGTTCCAGCACCGCGACATCCAGCAGGTTTTTCAGGCCGGTCTGGTAGTAGCTGTTGAGGTAGGCCATTTCCAGCACGTCATCGGAATCAGCGCCCCACACGTCGACATTGCGCGCGAGGAAGATCTTGTCCTGCGTCAGCGTGCCGGTCTTGTCGGTGCACAGCACGTCCATCGCGCCGAAGTTCTGGATCGCATCGAGGCGTTTGACGATGACCTTTTTGCGCGACAGAAACACCGCGCCTTTGGCCAGCGTCGAGGTGACGATCATCGGCAGCATTTCCGGGGTCAGGCCGACAGCAATCGACAGCGCGAACAGCAGTGCTTCCGTCCAGTCACCCTTGGTGAAACCGTTGATGAACAGCACCAGCGGCGCCATGACGAACATGAAACGGATCAACAGCCAGCTGACTTTGTTGACGCCTTGCTGGAACGAAGTGACCGCGCGATCGGTTGCGCCAACTCGCTGGGCCAGCGCACCGAAATAGGTGCTGTTGCCGGTGGTCAGGATCACCGCCACTGCTGTGCCGGACACCACGTTGGTGCCCATGAACAGGATGTTGTCCAGCTCCAGCGGATTGCGCGTGTCGCGATCAGCCTGACGCGGAAACTTCTCCACCGGCATCGATTCGCCGGTCATTGCAGCTTGGCTGACGAACAGATCCTTGGCGTTGAGCACGCGGCAATCGGCAGGAATCATGTCACCGGCCGAGAGCACGATCAGATCGCCCGGCACCAGTTGTTTGATCGGCAACTCGCTGCGTGGCGCGTCGCGGCGCATCACGGTGGCGGTGTTGCTGACCATGGCTTTCAGTGCATCGGCGGCCTGGTTGGATTTGCTCTCCTGCCAGAAGCGCAGCAGCGTCGACAGCACCACCATGGAGAAAATCACCACGGCGGCCTTGAGGTCTTCGGTCAGCCACGAGATCACCGCCAACAGGGTCAGCAGCAGGTTGAACGGGTTTTTGTAGCAGTGCCACAGGTGAGTCCACCAAGGCAGTGGCTGCTCGTGTTCGACTTCGTTGAGGCCGTATTGCGCACGCAGCGCATCGACTTCGAAATCGGTGAGGCCATCGGAATGCGTGCCCAATGACGACAGCAGCACACCGCTGTCGCAATGCGCGGCATCGACCAGAGTGTTGGCCAGAGTCGGCGGGACTTCACGGCTGACCGTGGTGTCGTTGATCGATTCCAGCAACGCCAGGCGACGAAAGTGCCGGGCGATGTGGCGAGTGCGCAGGAAGCCTGCGAAAAATTCCTTGAGCGTAAGTTTCATGGCTGTTGCCCCTGTGGTCAGCCGGGAAACCGTCAAGCAGGTACGGCTGCGCCTCGTCCGCCGGAAAAACCGGCACGGCAAGGCTTGGCGCGCCGGTCAGAAAAGACAGGCGTGTCGATAGGGCTGCGATCACGACAATAAAGTCGAAACCACGCTCTGTTCAGCGTCGATGAGAAGGACGTCTAGCCATGGCCCAGGACGGGTCATGCACGGGATGCCGCTGCTCGCTTTTACGGCGAGACAACGACAGAGAAAGTCTGCGCGTTATCTTGCCGAGAATCTGCCGGTTACCGAGACCGGCCGACAACTGTCACTCGAACAAGTACCCACTGTGGGTCTCCGCTATTGATGAAAACGCGCGAAGCTTACGCCCCGATGATTGGAGAGTAAACCCGCAAAAGGCAGTGCGTTGGGGAATGTGGGGGATGTTCAGGAAGGGTTCAGGATGATCGTTCCCACGCTCTGCGTGGAAATGCAGCCCGGGACGCTCCGCGTCCCTGTCGAAGGCCGAACGCGGAGCGTCCGTGAGGCATTCCCACGCAGAGCGTGGGAACGATCTGGTTCAAATTTCACGGTGTTTTTGATGGCCCCTTCGCGAGCAAGCTCGCTCCCACATTTTGTCCTGCGTACACAGAACCATTGTGGGAGCGAGCTTGCTCGCGAAAGCGGTGGATCAGGCAACGCAGATTCAGCTGGCAGTCGCCAGTAGTAAGTCCGCCATCGACCGATGTCCGCGGTTCTTGCCATGCTCATACAGCGAGCCGGCGATCTCGTCCGCACGAATCGGCAGCACCGATAACAAGGTGTCGCTCAAACCATGGCTGGCCTGGCAGAAGCCCTGCATGTAGATGCCGGCCTTGCAGCGCTCGTCGGTGATGAGTTTGTAATTACGGTCGACCTCGAAATCACCGAGGTACTCTTCCAGCGGCGCCAGCAGTTTGCGGTGCATCTGCCGCTCGTAACCGGTGGCCAGAACAACGGCATCGTAGTTGCGCACGGTGACTTCGCCGGTGGCGTTGTTGCGCACGGCCAGTTCGATACCGTTTTCGGTCGCGGTAGCGCTCTCGACAGTGGTCAATGTGCGGAAAGCGTGACGGGCAATCCCGGAGACCTTCTGGCGGTAGAAGATGCCGTAGATGCGCTCGATCAAATCGATGTCGACCACCGAGTAGTTGGTGTTGTGGTACTCGTTGACCAGACGCTCACGCTCGGCGCTGTTCTGCTGGAACACCAGGTCGGTGAACTCCGGCGAAAACACTTCGTTGACGAACGGGCTGTCGTCCGCAGGCTTCAGTGCCGAGCCGCGCAGGATCATGTCGACCTGCACCGACGGGAACGAATCATTCAGGTCGATAAACGCTTCCGCCGCGCTCTGCCCGCCGCCGATGATTGCGATGCTCATCGGCTGATTGTTCACGCACGGCTGCTTGGCCATTTGCGACAAATATTGCGAATGGTGGAACACACGGCTGTCGCCCTTCAGCGCTTTGAACGCTTCTGGAATACGCGGCGTGCCACCGGCGCTGACCACCACCGAACGGGTGGTGCGCACATGTTGCTGGCCGTCGCTGCCACGGGAAATCACGCGCAGCGCTTCAACCTGATGGTTGTGCAGCACCGGCTCGATGGTCAGCACTTCTTCGCCGTAACGGCTCTGCTCGGTGAACTTGCCGGCGACCCAGCGCAGGTAGTCGTTGTACTCCATGCGGCACGGATAAAACGTGCCGAGGTTGATGAAGTCGACCAGACGGCCGTGATCCTTCAGGTAGTTGACGAACGAGTACGGGCTGGTCGGATTGCGCAGGGTCACCAGATCCTTGAGGAAGGAAATCTGCAACTCGCTTTGCGTCGACAGGGTGTTGCCGTGCCAACTGTAATTGGCCTGCTTGTCGAGGAACAGCACATCCAGCTCGCCATGGATCGGGCCGCGCTCTTGCAGAGCGATGGCCAGCGCCAGGTTCGAAGGGCCGAAACCGACGCCGATCAGGTCGTGAACGATGGGCGATGCAATTGCCTGAGTCATTTCCAGTGTCCTCTGGAGGAACCCCTCAACAAGGGGCATGGAGAGCCTAAGTGACCTGACCGGCCTTGAGCAGGACAGCAGGTCGTCTGTTGAGTAGGAACGAGGACAGTGAAATAAAATTTAACGAAGTCGGCTCAATGGGCATCCCATTGTTTGATCCGCACGCGGCAATGTTTCATCGCATTGACGATGTGTTTTTCCACCAGCGCCTTGGAAATGCCCAGCTGTTCGGCGATTTCCGGATGCGACAGGCCTTCGATCTTGCGCAGCAGAAAACTGTCGCGACACAGCGGCGGCAGTTCTGCCAACGCGCGCTGGAGCATTTCCAGACGCTGGCCGTGATCGAGAGTGCTGTGGGGCGACGGGCTGAAATAGCGCTCTTCGTTGTCGAGCACATCGAGTGATTCGACCTGGCGCAAGGCGTTGCGCCGATGGTCGTCGATGACCAGGTTCAGCGCCGTGCGATAAAGAAACGCACGCGGTTGCTCGATCGGGGTATCGCTGGAACGTTCCAGCACCCGCAGATAGGCGTCATGCACCACATCTTCGGCAATCTGACGATTGCCGAGCTTGGCGTTGAGGAAACACACCAGCTCGCGATAGTAGTTTTCCAACATGACTCCCGGCCGCAAACGTGCGGTTTCTGTCCTTGAGCACACCGATTGACGACGGCGTGAAACGCAGTAGCAAGATAGTGGCAACTTGAGGTGCGTAATTTATAGTAATTCTCATATAGATTTAAAGTGGTGTTTGCCGTTGCCCGATAAATAGTGCTGCGCTATAGCTGTTACTTCGTGTGTCAGCGCTTAAATTCCGCCGCTCTTTCCTCGTTTACAGGACAGCTCCCCGTGTCTGTCGCGCCCCGCGACAGCGTTCAGCGCTGCCCCCTCTGTGCGCGGCGGCCGGATGACGGGCCGAATTCCACTGGCCGGAACCCTGCATGAAACGTCCCCGCCCCGCCCGACGCGCCCTGCTCGTAGTCCTTTGTCTGATCCCTGTCGTCGGCTATGCCGCGTGGCAAATGTTGCCGCCGGGGCGGGATAAATTCGCCACCGTGCAAGTGTCGCGCGGCGATATAGAAAGCAGCGTCACCGCCCTCGGCACCCTGCAACCGCGACGTTATGTGGATGTCGGTGCGCAGGCTTCCGGGCAGATTCAGAAGATCCACGTCGAAGTCGGTGACGTGGTCAAGGAAGGCCAGTTGCTGGTGGAAATCGACCCGTCGACGCAAAAGGCCAAACTCGACGCCGGGCGCTTTTCGATCGAAAACCTCAAGGCGCAATTGCAGGAACAGCGCGCGCAACATGAGCTGGCACAGCAGAAATATCAGCGTCAGCAAAACCTCGCTGCCGGCGGCGCGACCCGCGAAGAAGACGTGCAAACCGCCCGCGCCGAATTGAAGGCCACGCAGGCGCGCATCGACATGTTCCAGGCGCAGATCCGCCAGGCCGAAGCCAGCCTGCGCAGCGATCAAGCCGAGCTCGGCTACACACGCATTTACGCGCCGATGGCCGGCACCGTGGTCGCTCTCGATGCACGCGAAGGCCAGACCCTCAACGCTCAGCAACAGACGCCACTGATTTTGCGCATCGCCAAACTGTCGCCGATGACCGTGTGGGCCGAGGTTTCCGAGGCGGATATCGGTCACGTCAAACCGGGCATGAGCGCTTACTTCACCACGCTCAGCGGCGGCAATCGGCGCTGGAGCAGCACTGTGCGGCAGATCCTGCCGGTGCCGCCCAAACCCCTCGATCAAACCAGTCAGGGCGGCGGCAGCCCGACCAGCACCAGCAAAAGCGGCAGCGCTCGCGTGGTGCTTTACACCGTTCTGCTCGATGTCGATAACGCCGACAACGCGCTGATGGCGGAAATGACCACGCAGGTGTTCTTCGTCGCCAATCAGGCCAAGGACGTGCTCACCGCGCCAGTCGCCGCCCTGCAAGGCAGCGTCAAGGCTGACCGGCAGACCGCGCAAGTCGTCGCCGCCAACGGCAACATCGAATCGCGCGAAGTGCGCACCGGCATCAGTGATCGGCTCAAGGTGCAGATCCTCGATGGCCTCAATGAAGGCGATCATCTGCTGATCGGCCCGGCCACTGGCAGCGGTGGTTGAATGCAAACGCCCCTGATCGACCTGCAGGACATTCGCAAATCCTACGGTGGCGGCGACGCGCCTGAAGTTCACGTGCTGCGTGGCATCGACCTGTCGATCCACGCTGGCGAATTCGTCGCGATTGTCGGCGCGTCCGGCTCCGGCAAATCGACGCTGATGAACATCCTTGGCTGCCTCGATCGACCGACCTGTGGCGAATACCGTTTCGCCGGGGAAAACGTCGCCGGCCTCGACAGCGATGAACTGGCCTGGCTGCGCCGCGAAGCCTTCGGTTTCGTGTTTCAGGGTTATCACCTGATTCCATCCGGCTCGGCCCAGGAAAACGTAGAGATGCCGGCGATCTATGCCGGCACTCCGGCCACCGAACGGCATGCTCGCGCCGCCGCCCTGCTCGACCGGCTAGGCCTCGCCGAACGCACCGGCAACCGCCCGCATCAGTTGTCCGGCGGTCAGCAGCAACGGGTGTCGATTGCCCGCGCCTTGATGAACGGCGGCCACATCATTCTCGCCGACGAACCGACCGGCGCCCTCGACAGCCACAGCGGCAAAGAAGTCATGGCGCTGCTCGACGAGCTGGCCAGTCAGGGCCACGTGGTGATCCTCATCACCCACGATCGCGAAGTGGCGGCGCGGGCCAAACGCATCATCGAAATCAGCGACGGCCTGATCATCAGCGACAGCGCCAAAGACAATCCCGACGCCCAGACCAGCGCCAACCCCGGCGCCTTGCAAGCGGTCGACTTGCGCAAGCGTCTGAGCGAAGGCGCCGAAGCCACTGGCGCCTGGAAAGGCGAACTGGTCGACGCGCTGCACGCGGCGTGGCGAGTGATGTGGATCAACCGCTTCCGCACCGCGCTGACGTTGCTCGGCATCATCATCGGCGTGGCTTCAGTGGTGGTGATGCTCGCCGTCGGTGAAGGCAGCAAGCGTCAGGTCATGGCGCAAATGGGCGCGTTTGGTTCGAACATTCTGTACCTGAGCGGCTCGGCGCCGAACCCGCGCACGCCACCGGGCATCATCACCCTCGACGATGTCCGCGCGCTGGCGAGCCTGCCGCAAGTGCAACGCATCATGCCGGTGATCGGCACCGAGGCTGGCGTGCGTTACGGCAATGCTGACCACTTGAGTTACGTCGGCGGCAACGACACCAACTTCCCGGCGATCTTCAATTGGCCGGTGGTGGAAGGCAGTTACTTCACCGAGCAGGACGAGCGACACGCCTCGGCCGTCGCGGTGATCGGCCATAAGGTGCGCAACAAATTACTCAAGGACGTGGCCAACCCGATCGGCCAATACATCCTTATCGAAAACGTGCCGTTTCAGGTGGTCGGCGTGCTCGCGGAAAAAGGCGCCAGTTCCGGTGATTCCGACAGTGACGACCGCATCGCCGTACCCTATTCGGCGGCCAGCGTGCGCCTGTTCGGCACCCACGATCCGGAATACGTGGCCATCGCCGCCACCGATGCGCGCAAGGTCAAAGAGGCCGAACACGCCATCGAACAGCTGATGCTGCGCTTGCACAACGGCAAAAAGGATTTCGAACTGACCAACAACGCCGCGATGATTCAGGCCGAGGCGCGCACGCAAAACACCCTGTCGCTGATGCTTGGCTCGATCGCCGCGATCTCGCTACTGGTCGGCGGTATCGGTGTGATGAACATCATGCTGATGACCGTCCGCGAACGTACCCGCGAGATCGGTATTCGCATGGCCACCGGCGCGCGCCAACGCGACATCCTCCGCCAGTTCCTCACCGAAGCGGTGATGCTTTCGGTGGTCGGCGGCATCGCCGGGATCGCCCTCGCGCTGATCGGTGGCGGCGTGTTGATCCTCAGCGAAGTCGCCGTGGCGTTCTCGTTGCTCGCGGTGCTCGGCGCCTTCGGTTGCGCCCTTGTGACCGGTGTTGTCTTCGGCTTCATGCCGGCCCGCAAAGCTGCCCGGCTCGACCCGGTCACGGCCCTTACCAGTGAATGATCGATCTATGAAACCGCGCCTCAGTTTGTTCACCGTGTGCCTGCTCCTCAGCGCCTGCGGCAGTCCCGTTCAGCGCCCGGACAGCGGCGTGCAAGCACCCGCTATGTGGCAATCACCGCACAGCGCCAGCGTCGCCCGCAACAACCCGCAATGGTGGACACAGTTTGGCAGCCCGGAGCTGGATCGTCTGATCGAACAGGCTCGCGTCGGCAGTTTTGACCTTGCCGCTGCCGTGGCGCGCGTTCAGCAGGCGCAGGCCAGCACAGTGATTGCTGGCGGCTCGTTGCTGCCGGAGGTCAAGGCCGGGCTGAATGCCAATCGGCAGAAACTGTTGCGCGGCAAGGGTTATAGCCAGCTGGATGCCGACAGCAATAACAAGGCAGTGGACTATTTCGATGCCAATTTGAGCGCGACGTACGAGATCGATTTCTGGGGCGGTAAACAGGCGTCTCGCGACAGTGCGCAATTTGCGTTGCAGGCCAGCGAATTTGATCGCGCGACGGTTGAGCTGACGTTGCTCAGCGGCGTTGCCAATACTTATGCGCAAACCTTGTCGTTGCGTGAGCAGAGCCGCATTGCCGAACTGAATCTGGCTAACGCGCAAAGCGTGCTGAAACTGGTGCAGACGAGGTTTGATTCCGGCTCGGCGACAGCGCTGGAACTGGCGCAGCAGAAAAGCCTGGTCGCCGCCCAGCAACGGCAACTGCCGCTGGTGCAACAACAGGCGCAGGATGCGTTGATCAGCCTCGCCGCCCTGCTCGGGCAACCGGTGCAGCAACTCGCGGCCAATCAGGAATCATTCGATCGCCTGCAATGGCCGGGGATTGCCAGCGGTGTGCCGAGCGATTTGCTCACCCATCGCCCGGACATTGCTCGCGCCGAAGCACAATTGGCGGCCGCCGAGGCTGATGTCAAAGTCGCTCGCGCCGCGATGTTGCCCACTGTCACATTGACGGCGCAGCTCGGCTCGGGCGCTGACAAGTTTGATGACTTGATCCGCAGTCCTTTCTACAACCTGACTGCGGGGCTGGTCGCACCTATCTTCAATAACGGCCGTCTCAGCGCTGAGCGCGACAAGGCCACGGCGCGTCAGGATGAGCTGCTGCAAACCTATCGCGGCGCGATCATCAACGGCTTCGCCGACGTCGAAAAAGCCCTCAACAGCATTCGCGGGCTGGACGAACAACGCCAATGGCAGAGCGAAGAACTGAGTCAAGCACAGACCGCTTTCAACATCGCCCAAAGCCGTTATCAGGCCGGGGCCGAGGACTTGCTGACGGTTTTGGAAACCCAGCGCACGCTGTATGCAGCGCAGGATCTGAACGTGCACCTACGGCTGTCGCGGGTGCAGGCGAGCATCGCGCTGTACAAGGCGCTTGGGGGTGGGTGGCGGGTTCTCTGAAGTTCAAAAGATCGCAGCCTTCGGCAGCTCCTACAAGGGATCAGGGTAGGAGCTGCCGAAGGCTGCGATCTTTTGCTTTAAGCCTTTGCTTTCAGATTGCGCGCATACCACGGCCGTTGCGGCACGCGGCGGAACAAGTTGGCGAGTTTGTTTTCGTCTTCGCCGAAGGTGATGCGCAGGGCCAGTTTCATGGTTTCCGGATCCATCTCCACTGATCGGCCCATCTGCAAGCCCGGCGTAGTGCTGCAACCGTGAGTGTCCGGCCCCAGCCATGGATCAGCGATTTCCACCCAGCGGCCTGGCGCGAACCACTTCACGCCGTTGACCTCAAGGCGCGTGACCTGGCCCGGATGGAAGCGCTCGTGCGCGCGATACCAGTCCTCGATGCGATCATCGATCCAGCCATGAAAATGCCAGAACACCGGGTTCACATGGGATGAAAACGGGTCGCCAAGGAAATCGTTTTCCGCGGCGAACCAGCGGGCGGCGAAGTCATCGAGATCACGCGCCAGCGGCACCGGCTGACCGTTGGAAGGGTCACGCGGCACCGACGCCCAACGCATGTGCAACCAGTCGTGCAGGCCCAGCTCTACTTCTGAACCAAACTGGCCCAAAGTGAGCTTCGACAGATATTGCGGATCGCGGTACTGCGATTCCCAGACTTCAAAATTGCTTTGATAGGTCTCGGCGGTTTTCAGGTCGCTGACCCACTGGGTGTATTCGTCATCTTCGGCCGCCAGCCAGGTCGGCGGCAGCGAAGTGCCATCGTGGTTGTCGAAGTAGCGCGCGAAGCCCTGGCGATCACGGATCAGCTCCGGTTGCGGCAATGGGAAAAACTGCCACGACGGCAGATCCATCATCGAGCGCGCCGTGCCGAGCATGTGCCGGTGCATGAAAAAGAAATCGATGCCGGAGCCGTTGCGATCCTTGTGCGTGCCACGCGCATCCCGCTCCTGGTCACGCGGCCCGGGCTGCCAGCCGAGGCCGCGCAGGGCATTGCGTTTGTCCTCGGGCAGCGTGTGCCATTTGTCGCGGGTGGCGTGCCAGATCTGATGGAACAGGCGATGTTCCGGCGACACCAGCCATGCCAGCAACGGCGCATTCAACGGCGTGCGCTGGCGGGCTTCGGGGAACAGGCATTTGACGGCGATAAAGCGATTGTCCTGAGCGGGCAAGGCCAACGGGCGATCGAGGCGCTGCACCGTGCCACTGAGGGTGCCGCTGCCGGCATTGCCGAAGTCAGCCCAGACTTCATCAAGGATCATGTTCAGTTCGTAATCGACGCGACCGTCCGTGCCGAGCAACCGCCAACTGAGTTTCGAGGCCTCTGCCCCGGCCAGATCGCCAAGAATTCGGTAACGAGGTGTTTCGTCACTGCGCAAACGCTCGGCAGTGTCGAGGAAGCCATTGACGCCCCGGCCCTTCTGACCGATGTCGAGAAACACTTCCAGCCCTTCAGCCGGCAAGCCATCGAGGCCGGCGTCAGTGCCGGTAAAACGAATCTTCCAGACACCGCGCAAGGCATTGGACAGGCGCTGCCCGGCCACGTCGGCGACATCGAACGACGCCTCACCGGGGGTGATCGTCGGATCCGGCTTCGTCCATTCACGGTGCCCGAAATAAGCCGCCGGTACGGCAGCGCCGGTCAACGCCAGGCCTGCCATGAACCATCGTCGAGAAATCCTCATTGCCCTACCTGTGTCAGCCCTGAAGCAGGCTTTATCCAAGCTAGAACGTTTACTGCGCGGGTAAATTTATGTGGGTTTGAAAAGATCGCAGCCTTCGGCAGCTCCTACATGCAATGTATATCCCTGTAGGAGCTGCCGAAGGCTGCGATCTTTTAACCCGGCGACCTAAATTCCACGGCCATCCACTCGTTCTTCCCAGATAGCAAAGGCCTCTGCGCCTGCACCTCGACGGCGAACCTGACTGAGATGGCAATGACAAAACCACGTTCGAAAAAGGCTCTTTTCATCGGCCTGCCGCTGGCTCTGGCGGTCAGCGCCGGCGCTGCTTTTGCGGTGTGGGACATTTGGTTCAAGGACAATCCCGGCTACCCGCACAAAGTCATGCAGCAGGCCGAAGCGCTGCACGAGCACATGCTCTCGTTCGACAGCCATATCACCGTCACCCAGGATTTCGGCACCACCGGCAACGAGGTCGACAAGGACGGCAGCGGCCAGTTCGACCTGGTCAAAGCCAACCGTGGTCGCCTGTCCGGGGCGGCCCTGACGATTTTCGGCTGGCCGGAAATCTGGAACGGCGCCAACGCCCCGCACAAACCCACCGCCGGTTTCGTCGACGAGGCGCGCAATCAACAAGAGATCCGCTACAAAATCATTTCCGGCATGGTGCGCGACTTCCCCAATCAGGTCGGGATCGCCTACACCCCCGCCGATTTCCGTCGCCTGCACGGCGAAGGCAAGTTTGCGATTTTCATCAGCATGCTCAACGCCTACCCGCTCGGCCACGACCTCAACTTGCTGGATCTGTGGACGGCGCGCGGCATGCGCATGTTCGGTTTCAGCTACATCGGCAACAACGACTGGGCTGATTCGTCGCGGCCGTTGCCGTTCTTCAACGATTCGCCGGACGCCCTCGATGGCCTCTCGGATCTGGGCAAGCAAGCGGTCAAACGCCTCAACGATCTGGGCGTGATCATCGACGTCTCGCAGATGTCGACCAAAGCCCTCGAGCAAGTCGCGCAACTGAGCCGCACACCGTTGGTGGCGTCGCACTCGGCACCACGGGCGATGGTGGATATCCCGCGCAACCTCAGCGACAAAGAATTGCAGCTGATCAAAAACAGTGGCGGCGTGGTGCAGATCGTCGGCTTCTCGCAGTACCTGCGCCCGCTGACCCAAGGCACTCAGGACAAGCTCAACGAACTGCGCAAACGCTACGACCTGCCGCCGCTGCCAAACCTGGCCATGGCGCTGATGCCGGGCGACCCGATCATCGCCGCATGGTCGGAGCAGAAATTTGGCGAGTACGCCGGCCAGCTCTACGCGATTCTCGAAGAGGAACCGAAAGCTAGCCTCAAAGACTTGGGCGACGCCATCGATTACACCGTGCGCAAGATCGGCATCGATCACGTCGGCATCAGCTCCGACTTCAACGAAGGCGGCGGCGTCAAAGGCTGGGAGAACGTCGGCGAGATCCGCAACGTCACCGCCGAATTGCTCTCGCGCGGCTACTCCGAAGCCGACATCGCCAAGCTCTGGGGCGGCAACTTTTTGCGTGTCTGGGATCAGGTCGAGAAATCCGCAAGACCGGCAGTGGCCGCTGCTCAGGACACCGCCAAGCCATGAGCAATCGTCGTGACTTTTTGAAGCAGGCCGGAATCCTCGCGGCGGCGCTGCCACTCGGCGCGAGCCTGCCGAGCGTTGCTGCCGCCACGCCGATCGCACCGTTGCCGCGCGATAAATGGGCGCAGTTGCAGCAGCTGTTCAATCAAGATCCCGAGTACCTGCACTTCTCCAATTTCCTCATCACCAGCCACCCGAAACCGGTGCGCGACGCCATTGAAATGCACCGCGCCGCACTCGATAAAAACCCGGGACTGGCGATGGACTGGGATGTCGGCGTGATCGAACAGCGCGAACACGACGTGCGCGTCTGGGCCGGCCAATACCTGCAAGCCGATGCCAAGCAGATCGCCCTGACCGGCAGCACCACCGAAGGCCTGACCATGATTTACGGCGGCGTGCACGTGCGCGCCGATCAGGAAATCCTCACCACCGAACACGAGCACTACGCCACCCACACGATTCTGGAACTGCGCAGTGAGCGTGAAGGCACCAAGGTGCGCAAGATTCGCTTGTTCGACGATCCGCAAACGATCAGCGAGAAACAACTGCTGGCCAACATCGACCGCAGCATCCGCCCCGAGACCCGCGTGCTGGGCATGTGCTGGGTGCATTCGGGCAGCGGCGTGAAGCTGCCGCTCGGCGCGATCGGCGCGCTGGTCGACAAACACAACCGTGGGCGCAGCGATGCTGACCGGATCATTTACGTGGTCGACGGCGTGCACGGATTTGGCGTTGAAGACCTGAGTTTCCCGGCGATGAATTGCGACTTCTTCATCGCCGGCACACACAAATGGATGTTCGGCCCACGTGGCACTGGCATCGTTTGCAGCCGCACGCCGGAAGTGAAATACGTCACGCCGATCATCCCGACCTTCTCCGAGGCTGAGCACTTTTCCACGACGATGACCCCGGGCGGTTATCACGCCTTCGAACACCGCTGGGCGCTGACCGAGGCGTTCAAGTTGCATCTGCAATTGGGCAAAGCCGAGGTGCAGGCGCGCATTCATGAACTCAACAGCTACCTGAAAAAACGTCTGCTGCAACGCCCGCAGATCGAACTGGTGACGCCGTTGAGTCCGGAGTTTTCTGCCGGTTTCACCTTCTTCCGGGTCAAGGGCAAGGACAGCGACAAGATCGCTGCGCACCTGATGGCCAACCGTGTGGTTGCCGATGCCGTCGAGCGTGACGTCGGCCCGGTGATCCGCACCGCACCGGGGCTGCTCAACAACGAAGCGCAGATCGACCGCCTGCTGAGCATCCTCGACCAGGCCCTGTGAGCCTGCCCTCTTTTTCCTTTTTAGCGAGACGCGAAATGAACACTGAGTTACCTCGTTTTTCTCTGAAAGCCCTGCCCGCTCTGGTGCTCGCCGCCCTCGCCGCCGGCCTCATGCCGAGCGCCGCTCAGGCCGCCACGCCACCTGCGCCGGGCAAAGTGTTCAAGGACTGCAAGGACTGCCCGGAAATGGTCGTGCTGCCCACCGGCACCTTCACCATGGGCACCCCGGATGACGAAGTCGGCCGCGAGCCCGATGAAAGCCCGATGCACCCGGTGACGTTCGCCAAACCCTTGGCCATCAGCCGTTTTCAGGTGCTCAAGGGTGAATGGTTCGCCTACCTGAAGGACACCGGTTACCAGATGCCGGACGGCGACGACCGCCCGGGCCGCGCGTGCAAAGCGGGGATTCCGGACTATCAGGGCAGCGATCCGCGCAAGCAGTACACCGACCGCCACCCGGCGGTGTGCATGGACTTCGCCGAGGCCAATGCCTACGTCGCGTGGCTGTCGAAAAAGACCGGCAAACAATACCGACTGGTCAGCGAATCCCTGCGCGAATACGCCGCCCGTGGCGGCAGCAGCGGGCCGTTCCCCTTCCCGTTCGATGAAGGCAAGGAATACAGCATCGCCAAACACGCCAACACCTATGGCGCCGCCGACGGCTACAACTTCACCGCCCCGGCCGGCAGCTTCGCGCCGAATGCGTTTGGCGTGTACGACATGCACGGCAACGTCTACGAATGGACGGCCGATTGCTACAACGAAAACTACGTCGGCGCACCGAGCGACGGCAGTGCCTGGCTGACCGGCAAGTGCGAATTCAAGCGCATTCGCGGCAACGACTGGGGCGAGGCGCCGGTGTTCTCCCGCTCCGGCAACCGCAACGCGCTGGTGCCGGGTGATCGCGGCGACTGGATCGGCTTCCGGGTCGCCCGCGATCTGTAACCGCAGCGCCCCTTAAATTAACCACCCCTCCAGTCGTTTTACAGGTGGGCGCGATCCATTGCGACGCGCCCCCGCCCTCTACGCACCCAGGCGAGGCCCGCGACCGATGCCGGCCTTCGCCGTTCTTTCAAGCAGGGAACCTCCATGAGCAAACCAACACGCGGGGTGATCAATGAATTGTTCACCCTGCTCAAACCCTTTCGTCTGATTGTTGCCGGCTCGATCCTGCTGGGCATGGTCGGTGGCCTGAGCGTCACGGTGCTGCTGGCGACAATCAATAATGTGCTGCATGCCGAGGGCGGCCTGACCAACACCGTGGTCGCCGCGTTCGCCGGGTTGTGTCTGCTGGCACTGGTCAGTTCGATTTTCTCCGACATCGGCACCAACTACGTCGGCCAGAAAATCATCGCCAAACTACGCAAAGAGTTGGGCGAAAAGGTGCTCTCAGCACCGATCGAACAGATCGAGCGCTATCGCAGCCATCGGCTGATTCCGGTGCTGACCCACGACGTCGATACCATCAGCGATTTCGCCTTTGCCTTCGCGCCGCTGGCCATTTCCCTCACCGTGACACTCGGCTGCATGGGCTACCTGGCGATGCTGTCGTGGCCGATGTTTCTGATGATGGTGGTGGCGATCATCATCGGCACCATCGTTCAGTACATCGCTCGCGGCCACGGCATCAAAGGCTTCATGGAGGCTCGCGATTCCGAAGACGAATTGCAAAAGCACTACAACGCCATCGCTGAAGGCGCCAAGGAACTGCGCATCCACCGCCCACGTCGTCATCGCATGTTCGTCTCGGGTATCGAGCACACCGCCGACAAAATCTGCGACACGCAGATTCGCTCGGTGAATATTTTCGTGGTCGCAAAAACCTTCGGTTCGATGCTGTTCTTTGTCGTGATCGGTTTGGCGCTGGCCCTGCAATCACTTTGGCCGAGCACGGACAAAGCGGTGATGAGCGGCTTCGTGCTGGTGCTGCTGTACATGAAAGGGCCGCTGGAGCATTTGATTGGCACGCTGCCGATTGTCAGCCGCGCGCAGATCGCCTTCCGCCGCATCGCCGAGTTGTCGGAACAGTTCTCCTCGCCAGAGCCGCACCTGTTGCTCAGCGATCAGGGCAATCGCAAAACCCCGGTGCACAGCCTCGAACTCACCGACGTCGCCTACAGCTTCCCGGCGGTCGAAGGCGCCACGCCGTTCAAACTCGGCCCGGTCAACTTGAAGATCGAACAGGGCGACATCGTTTTCATTGTCGGTGAAAACGGTTGCGGCAAGACCACCCTGATCAAGTTGCTGCTGGGACTTTACGCGCCGCAGCAGGGTGAAATCCGCCTCAACGAGCAAGTGGTCACCGCCCTCACCCGCGACGACTACCGCCAACTGTTCACGACGATTTTCGCCGACTACTACCTGTTCGACGACGTGGTACAGGGCGACACGCACATCCCCGAAGACGCCAACCAATACCTGCAACGCCTGGAGATCGCGCACAAGGTCAGCGTGCGTGACGGCTCGTTCACCACCACCGACCTGTCGACCGGTCAGCGCAAACGTCTGGCATTGGTCAATGCCTGGCTGGAAGAGCGTCCGGTGCTGGTGTTCGACGAGTGGGCGGCGGATCAGGATCCGACCTTCCGGCGCATTTTCTACACCGAGCTGCTGCCCGACCTGAAGCGTCTGGGCAAAACCATCATCGTCATTTCCCACGATGACCGTTATTTCGACATCGCCGACCAATTGGTGCGAATGGAAGCGGGGAAAGTCATCACGGAACTGCAAACGGCGTAAATAGCCACGATTCTCATTCTGGTTTTCTGCGGCTCGTGCGTCTAATTAAGAATCGATAACAACTACAACCCAATTAAAACCTGCAAGAGTGAAACACAATGCCAGCAATTCCGGGGATTCCACGTTTTACCAAGGCGCTGATCATGCGTCGCATGTTGCAACCTGGCTTCAGCGCTACCGCCTTCAGCATGGCCCTCGCCTTGCCGTTCAGCGCCCACGTTCAGGCTGAAGAAGTGAATTTCAATATCCCTGCGCAATCGCTGGCAAGCGCACTGCAGGCATTGGGCACGCAATCGAACATGCAAGTGCTGTACAGCGCTGATGACGTCCAGGGCCTGCGCAGCCAACCGGTCAGCGGCCGGTTGTCGCCGTCGCAAGCGCTGTCGAAGATGCTGGTGGGGACCGGCGTCATGTTCACCGTGCAGGACAACACCGTCACCGTGCGCGGCAGATCGAGCGGTAACTCGCTGGAGCTGGGCGCCACCAACATCAATGGCCGAGCGGTTGAATCCGCCTATGGCCCGGTTGACGGCTATGTCGCGACTCGCAGCGCCACCGGTACCAAGACCGACACGCCGATCCTGGAAATCCCGCAGACCATTAACGTCATCACTGCCGAACAAGTGCAGACCCAGGGCGCACGCAACCTGACCCAGGCCCTGCGCTACACGCCGGGCCTTAACGTCGGTGGTTTCACCGACCGCAACGCCATCGCCGACGAAATCACCAGCCGTGGTTTTGCACCGACGCCGCTGTACCTCGACGGCGCCTACCTGCCGTATGCCGGCAGCCTCGGCGGCGCACCGCAGATCGATCCGTACACCCTTGAGCGCATCGAAGTGCTCAAAGGCCCATCCTCGGTGCTGTACGGCCAGAACCAGCCGGGCGGCATCATCAACATGGTGTCCAAGCGTCCGACCACCGAGCAGCGCAGCCAGGTCAAACTGGGTGCCGGCAGCTACGATCGGGTCAACGGCGCATTCGACACCAGCGGCCCGATCGACGATCAGAAAGAGTTCACCTACCGCGTCGTTGGCGTTGGCAAAAAAGGCGGCCAACAGGTCGATCACACGCACAGCGAGCGTATGTTGCTGGCGCCAAGCCTGACCTGGACGCCAAACGACGACACCTCGCTGACCCTGCTTGCGCAGATCCAGCGTGACGACGGCTTGGAAGACTATCAGGCGCTGCCGATGATCGGCTCGCTCAAGCGCGGCCCGAACGGCGAGCGCATCGACCGCGAATTCTTCTCCGGCGACTCGAAATACAACGACTACAAACGCGATCAGTACGTCTTCGGCTACGACTTCACCCACAACCTCACCGAAGATTTGAAATACCGCTCCACCGCGCGTTACACCGACGTGCGCGATGACTACAAAGGTTTCTACCTGCGCAGCTTCGTCACCGATGACGCCGGCGTGACCGATTACACCCAGGCCAACCGGGTCAAGCTGAACTGGAAACAGCACAACACCGCGTACACCGTCGATAACAATCTGGAATACAAATTCAACACCGGCGCGCTGGAACACACCACGCTGATGGGCGTGGATTATCGCCACTTCAACCGTAAGTACGACGGCTACAACGCCTACAACGTGTTGCCGATCAACCTTTACGGCGCGAACAACAACTACGACACCAGCAGCGTCACGCCGCAACTGGACACCAAGTGGGACAACACCATCCGCCAGACCGGTGTGTACCTGCAAGACCAGATCAAACTGGACAAGTGGATCCTCACCATCGGTGGCCGCCAGGACTGGGCCGAAGTGGAAAACAAGGACTTGCTGGCACGCACCGTCGAAGAAAAGCGTGACCACAAATTCACCAGCCGCGTGGGCCTGACCTACGTCACCGACTTCGGCCTCGCGCCGTACGTCAGCTACTCGGAATCGTTCCTGCCGACCCTCGGCACTGCTGCGCCTGAGCGCGGTGGCAAAGGCTTTGAGCCGACCGAAGGCGAGCAATACGAAATCGGTGTGAAATACCAGCCGTTCGACCAGACCCTGATCACCGCGTCGGTGTTCCAGATCAAACAGAAGAACGTGCTGACCGGCGACACCGAGTACCCGCAATACCAGGCGCAGTCGGGTGAAGTGCGCTCGCGCGGTGTCGAACTGGAAGTCAAATCGACCTTCGACAACATCGACGTGATGGCGGCCGCCAGCTACCTCGACTCGTTCTACACCAAAGACACTTGGGGCAACGAAGACAACCGCAGTGAAGCACAGTCGCCTGTTTCGGCGCTGGTGTGGGCCAACTATCACTTCACCCAGGCTTCGCTCAACGGTCTGACCTTCGGCGTCGGCGCCCGCTACACCGGTCGCAAGCCGGGTGATGCGGCCAACTCGTTCGACGTGCCGTCCTACGTTGTCTACGACACTACCGTCAGCTACGACATGGGCAAACTCTCGCCAAGCCTGCGCGGCGTGCAGACCAGCGTGAACGTGCAGAACATCTTCGACCGCGAGTACATCTCGGACTGCAACTACTCGTTCGGTTGCTACTACGGCCAGGAGCGCGTGGCATCGGTTGAAGTGTCTTACGACTGGTAAGCCACCCCACCGACAAAAAAACCGGGCGATTGCCCGGTTTTTTTATGCCCTGAAACCGCTTTTCGTAGGAGCTGCCGAAGGCTGCGATCTTTTGCTTTTGAAGATCAACAGATCGCAGCCTTCGGCAGCTCCTACGGGGGGTGTGATTAGTGTGAGATGGCTGTGCGCAGGCTTTGGGTGAGTTGGGTGTAGACGTTATCGATGTCCGGCACCACGCTCTGCAGACGCAGGAAGTCGTGAATCAAACCTGTGTATTCGATCAGCTCCACGGTCACGCCGTGCTCTTGCAGACGCCGGGCATAAGCGCGGCCTTCGTCGAGCAATGGATCGTGGCCGGCCAGGGCGATTACGGCCGGGGCCATGCCTTGGTAATCCGTCGCCAGCAGCGGTGAGAAGCGCCAGTCGAGACGATCCGCCGCGTCGTTGCCGTAGTGCCGGTAGAACCACTCCAGCGTCTCGCTTTCCAGCAGATAACCTTCGCCGAACAGCTCGGTCGAGGGGCTGCTGGTGGAGGCGTCCGTTACCGGATAGCAGAGCAGTTGCAGGCAAGGTTTGATTGCCAGCGAAGCCGGATCGCGCGCCGATTGCAGGGCCAACACTGTCGCCAGTGTCGCGCCAACACTGTCGCCACCGAACGCCACGCGGTTGATGTCCAGACCTTCAGCCACGGCGTGCTGCGCCAGCCACGCCAAGGCATCAGCACCATCATTAAGCGGCGTTGGAAATTTGTGTTCCGGTGCCACGCGATAGCCCACCGACAACACCGCGCACGGCGTACGCGCGCAGAACTCGCGACACACGCCGTCATGGGATTGCAGGCTGCCGACCACATAACCGCCACCGTGGAAATACACCAGCACCGGCAGCGCCTCGGCCTGCGCATTGGCGGGCCGATATAAACGCAGCTCCAGACTGGCGCCATCACGCGCGGTGTACGGCACCGTCACGACACTGACATCCGTCGGCGCGCCCCAGCGCAACTGCACCGTGGTGCGCTCGAAGGCTTCCCGGGCCTGAGCCGGCGTCGACAAATGAAACGGGCCGGGGCCATCGGCCTGGCTTTCTTCGGCCAAGTCGAGGAAGGCATTGAGTTCCGGATGCAGGGACATCGCAGGTTTCCTTATGAAAAAGCCACAGACAAAAGAGGAGCCGCAAGGGCTGACGCCGAACAGTCGGGGCAACGAAAGCCCTGTGGCGAGGGAGCTTGCTCCCGCTGGGTCGCGAAGCGGCCCCCTCTTCACCTGAGAAAAGAAGGACTGCTGCGCAGTCCAGCGGGAGCAAGCTCCCTCGCCACAGATTCTTTGCCAGACCGACTGCTCGACATCAGCCGCAAGGGCTCCTCTGTGTATAACGATGGATCAGGGCCAATACTTAGGCCGCTTGTGCGACACAGTGCTCGATCAGCGCCTCCAGTTCCGCCTGATACTCGCGCATCAGTTGCTCGACAGTCTCGGCGCGGTAACGGCGAGTGCTATAGATGCAGCGCAAGGCCAGGCACCCGTCGTACACCTGACCGACCACTTCCAGCCAGTTGCCCAACGCAGCATGCGGGCTGTAGCAACTGCCGTAGCTTTCTGCCGCCGGCACCAGCATGGCTTTGTCATCAAAGCTTTGGTCGAATTGCCCCAAATAGTTGAAGGTCACGCGTGCCTGCGGTGCCTGACTCAAGGTCTCGGCCATCGCCCCGCCGCTCATGTGACGCAGCACGCCGTAGCCCAGACCTTTATTTGGCACCGCCGCCAATTGCCGCTGCACGGCGCGCACCGAGGTACCGATGTCGGCGTTTTCGCCCGGCATCAGGCGCACCGGGAACATGCTGGTGAACCAGCCCAGACTGCGGCTCAAATCGATGTCCTTGACCAGATCTTCACGGCCGTGGCCCTCAAGCTGAATCAGCACCGAAGACTGCTCACTCCAGCGGCACAACACCCGGCTCAGCGCCGCCAGCAGCACATCGTTGATCTGCGTCTGATACGCAGCCGGCACTTGCTTGAGCAGTTGCTGGGTGTGTTGTTCCGACAAGCCCAAATGCGCCACCGACTGGTATTGCACCTGATTCTTGCCGCGCGGGTTATCGCACGGCAACTCGCTGCCGGGCTGGTCGATCTGCGCCAGCCACCAGGCCTTTTCCTCCGGCGGGTAATCCGCCGCGTAGGCTTGCAAGCCTTCGGCCCAGGCGCGATAGCTGCTGGTGCGAATCGGCAGGTTCGGCGAACCACCGGCGCTGTACGCCTCGTAAGCCACCTGCAAATCCTGCAACAGCAAACGCCATGACACCGTGTCGATGACCAAGTGGTGAATGACCATCAGCACACGGCTTTCGCCATCAGGCAACGTCACGTGCGCCGTGCGCCAGACCGGCCCATTGTGCAGATCGAGGCTGCGTTGCACCTGCTCGGCATACAGTTCCAGTTCGGCTTCATCGGCCACTTCGTGCTGCCACAGCAACGCTTCGTTGGCCCATTGCGCCTGCATCTCCGCCAGCGGTTGGTAATGCTGATAATGACGCCCGCCGACATCGCTGAAGCGCAGACGCAGGGCGTCGTGCTGCTGCATCATTGCGCGCAGGGCCATTTCCAGCGCCGGCAAATTCAGTGCCTGCCGCGCGCGCAACATCAGCGCCTGGTTGTAGTGATGCGGCTCGCTCATGCGTTGATCGAACAGCCATTGCTGGATCGGAATCAGGTTGAACTGCCCTTCCGCCGCCACCTGCGTCACGTCTTCCACCACGCTCGCCACTGCGCTCGAACGCTGTTCGAAAATCGCTTCGATGGTCTGTCCACGCATCAGGTCGCGCAGTTTCAGATCCATCTTCAGCTCCGCATGGTTGCGCACCCGCGACACCACTTGCAGGCTGAGGATCGAGTCGCCGCCCAGTTCGAAGAAATTGTCGGTAATGCCCACCCGCTCGACTTGCAACACATCGGCCCAGACCTCGGCCAGCAATTGCTCGTCACGGGTGCGCCCGGCCACATACTCCGCGCCTTTGAACTCGGGTTCCGGCAAGGCCTGGCGATCGAGTTTGCCGTTCGGCGTGACCGGTAGCGCGGCGAGGCAGATCACCTGCGCCGGCACCATGTAGTCCGGCAGTTGCGCACGCAATTCGGACTTGAGTCGATCACCGATGGCCACACCCTGCGGCGTCACCACATAACCGATCAGTTGTTTACCCGAGGCACTGTCGCGGGCGATCACCAAGGCATCGCTGACGTCGGCGAGCTGACGCAGACTGGCTTCGATTTCGCCGAGTTCGATACGGAACCCGCGCACCTTGATCTGATGGTCGATGCGCCCGACGTAATCGAGTACACCGTCGGCACGCTGGCGCACCAGATCGCCGCTGCGGTACAGCCGATCGCCCGGCGGCCCGAACGGGTCCGGCACGAAACGCTCGGCGCTCAGATCCGGACGCTGGTAGTAGCCACGGGCGATACCCTGGCCGCCGATGTACAGCTCGCCGGCGATACCCGGTGGCAGCGGATTGAGATCTTCGTCGAGCACGTACAACGCACGTTCGCCGACAGCACGACCGATCGGCGCGTACGCCGCTTCACAGCGCTCGCTGACCGGCACCTTCCACAGCATCGGCGTGACCACGGTTTCGGTCGGGCCATAACCGTTGGTGAAGAATTGCGGACGCAACGCGGCTTTCACTTGCTCAAAGGTTTGATCCGGCACCGCGTCGCCGCCAAAGCAATATACGCGCACCGGCGGCGGCGCCAATTGGCTGTGCGCGGCGTATTCGGCCAGTTGTTTAAGGTACGCCGGCGGGAAACAGGCAATCGTGATCGCGTGCTGATGCAAGGCCTCGAAGGTCTGCTCCGGTGTCCACAAACTGGCATCGCGAATGACTAGCGTGCCGCCGCTGAACAGCGTGCTCAGCCAGCGCTCATGGGCACCGTCGAAGGCAAACGACATGAAATGCAGCTCACGGGTGCGCTCGTCCATGTCGTATAGCTCGGCAATGGCCTGGCAGTGCATGCTCATCGGCCCGTGCGCCACCGCGACGCCTTTCGGCCTTCCGGTCGAGCCGGAGGTGTAAATCAGATACGCCAGATTGCCCGCGAGCAAGTTGCTGACCGGCGCTGTCTCGCGGTAAGCACTGTCGGCGAATTCATCGATAGCCAGACGCGCCAGCCCCTCGACCACCGGCAAGCGCGCCTGCACCTGCGTGTGGGTGAGCAGCAGCGCCATCGCCGAATCTTCGATCATGAACGCCAGACGCTCCGGCGGATAATCGATGTCCAGCGGCACATACGCCGAAGCGCTTTTCATCACCGCCAGCAATGCCACGACCATTTCCACCGAACGTTCCAGCGCCACCCCGATGACCACTTCCGGCCCGGCACCCAGTTCGATCAGTCGATGGGCGAGACGGTTGGCGCGACGCTCCAGTTCAGCGTAACTCAGGGTAGCGTCACCGCAGACCAGTGCCGTGGCCTCAGGCCGCGACTGCGCATGACGAGCAATCAATTCGGGCAGCAACTGCGCCTGATAACTCGCCTCAGGCGCTGCGCTCCATTGTTCAAACGCTTGCCATTGTTGCGCGGACAAACGCTGCAGGTTGCCCAGGCACACGCTTGGCGCGGCGATCATCGCTTCAAGGGTGTCTTCCAGCGTGCGACGGATCTGCTCCACCGCCTCAAGGCTGAATGCGTTACGCAGGAACAGATACTCGATGGACAACTGCTCGCCGAGATTGACTGCCAGATCCATCGGGAAGTTGGTCACGTCATGATTGCGTGACTCACCGAAGCTCAGACCGCTGTCCTGCTGCTCGCTAAGACGCTCGTCGATCGGGTAGTTTTCGAAGACGATGATGCTGTCGAACAAGCCCTGCCCGCCCAGCCCCGACCAGCGCTGAATGTCCGCCAACGGTGCATGGGAAAACTCGCGAATATCGGTGTTGTATGCCTGCAGTTGCTGCAGCCACTGATCCAGCGGCTGTTCCGGCCGCAAGGTCTGGATCACCGGCAAGGTGTTGATGAACAGGCCAAGAATATTGTCGGCGTTGGCCAAACCGGCCGGGCGACCGGAAACGGTCGCGCCAAATACCACGGTGTTCTGCCCGGTAAAGCGTTGCAGCAACAGCAACCACGCCCCCTGAATCAACGTGTTCGGGGTGATTTGCAAGGCACGACAAGCCTGCTGCAAACGCGCGGTTTGCGCCGCGTCCCACCGTGAATAAATCGCCTCGTGCCCCGGCAGTTCTTCGACATGCCGCGGGAACATCGCCTGATTCAGCGACGTCGCCTGCTCCAGCGGTTCGAGGCGACTGCGCCAGAAACTTTCCAGCGAACCCTGATCCTGACGTTGCAGCCACTCGATGAATTCACGATAGCGACCATTACGGCCCTGCACCTGGCCGTGGCTGTAGAACTGCATGACTTCGCCGAACAACCGCGAACTGCTCCAGCCATCCATCAGGATGTGATGGCAGGTCCAGATCATCTGGTAGCGATCGTCTTCCAGACGCAGTAGCAAGACGCGCTGCAATGGCGCCTGACTGAGGTCGAAACCGGCCAGATAATCGGCGGTCGCTCGTTCGGTGACGGCGGCTTCATTGATGTCTCGCACGCGCCAGTCTTCCACCGTCAGTTGCAACTCCACCTGACGATGGACGATCTGCACCGGGGTATTCGAGCCTTCCGGGAAGTGGAAACTGGTGCGCAAAATGTCTTCGCGGCCGATCACGTATTGCCACGCCTGTGCAAAGCGTTCGGTGTCCAGACCGTGCACCGGCAGGCTGATCTGGTTGATGTACAAACCGGAACTGTCGTCGGCCAAGGTGTGGAACAACATGCCGTCCTGCATCGGCGACAGTGGGTAAATATCCTCCACCTGCGCCACGGGCACCGGCAGACGATCCAGCTGCGGCTGGGTCAGACGCGCCAGCGGGAAGTCGGACGGCGTCAGGCCCAAGTGCTCCTGGGTGCAGCAATGCTCAATCAATTGCTCCAGCGCTACCGCGTAGGCATCGGCCAGTTGCTGAATCACCGCTTCGTCGAAGACATCGCGGCTGAACGTCCAGTCCAGCGACAACTGTCCGTTGAACACCCGGCCATCAATGGTCAGCCAGTTGCTCAAGGCGACGTCGTCGCCGTGCCCGGCCCCGCTGCCCTCTTCGCTCGGCACAAACAGTGCCTGCTCATCGAAGCTCTGGTCGAACTGGCCGAGGTAGTTGAAGGTAATCCGCGCTTGCGGCAATTGCGCCAGACGTTGCTGGACAGCGTCCGCACCGAGGTAGCGCAACACGCCATAGCCCAGACCTTTTTCCGGCACCGCGCGCAGTTGTTCCTTGATGCGTTTGATCGCTTCGGCTGGCTGTTTCGCCGGGGTCAGCAACACCGGGAACAGGCTGGTAAACCAGCCCACCGTGCGGCTCAGGTCGACGCCATCGAACAGCTCTTCGCGACCATGCCCCTCAAGCTGCACCAGACACGCCGGCTGCGCCGTCCACTGGCAAATCACTTGCGCCAGGGCGCTGAGCAACAGGTCGTTGACCTGAGTGCGATACGCCGACGGCGCCTGCTTGAGCAGACGATGGGTCTGCTCGGCATCCAGACGCGTATTGACCGAACGGCCATGCACCGACGCCTGACTGCCCTCAGGACGAATACGCGGCAACTCCGGCAAGGCCTGATCGAGTTGACGGCTCCAGTAGTCGAGTTCCTTGTTCAGCGTTTCGCTGTGCGCGTAAGCCTGCAACTGCTCGGCCCAGGTTTTCAACGCCGTGGATTTTGCCGGCAACGTCACCGGTTGATTGGCACTGAGTTGACGATAAGCATTCTGCAAATCTTCCAGCAGCACGCGCCACGACACACCGTCCATCACCAGGTGATGGATCGCCAGGTGCAGACGTTCGCTGCCGTCCTGCACGGCAATCAACGTGCAGCGCAACAACGGGCCGTTTTGCAGATCGAGACTGCGCTGGGCCTGATCGGCGATGGTGACGATTTCGTCAGCGCTTTCGGCTGTGCGTTGCCAGATTTCCGACACCTGCTCGGCCAGCGCCTGATGGCTGGCCTGCCAGGCGCAATTGCTCGCCTGCACAAAACGCAGACGCAAGGCATCGTGATGCGCCACTACATTTGCGAAGGCTTGCTGCAAGTGCGCGACGTTCAGCGCCTCGCGCGGCGTTAGCATCACCGACTGGTTCCAGTGCTCGCGGTGCGGAATATCACTGGCGAAGAACCACTGCTGCATCGGCACCAGCGGACTGTCGCCCGTGACCGGGCCTTGGTCGATCACCGCATCCTCAGTCGCCGTGGCCACGCGGGCCAGCGCTTGAATGTTCTGATGCAAAAACAGGTCTTTCGGCGTCAGGCCTATGCCCTGCTGTCGGGCGCGGCTGACCACTTGAATCGAGTTGATCGAGTCGCCACCGAGGGCGAAGAAATTGTCTGCCGTACCGACTTGAGCCACGCCGAGCACCGCTTGCCAGATCTGCGCCAGCGCTGTTTCGATCGCATTGATCGGCGCGACGAAATCTTGCTGGGCTTCAGCCACGTCAGGTGCCGGCAGTGCCTTGCGGTCGAGCTTGCCATTGGGGCTCAGCGGCATGCTCTGCAGCAAGGTCAAGTGCGCCGGCACCATGTGTTCCGGCAGGGTCTGGCGTAAATGCGCCTGCAGGGTTTCGCGCATCGACGGCCAGTCCGTCGCGTCAAATTCCGT
This sequence comes from Pseudomonas sp. NPDC088429, assembly GCF_044753305.1. Taxonomy (NCBI): domain Bacteria; kingdom Pseudomonadati; phylum Pseudomonadota; class Gammaproteobacteria; order Pseudomonadales; family Pseudomonadaceae; genus Pseudomonas; species Pseudomonas sp. NPDC088429. The sequence continues at coordinate 66,114 of NZ_JBIVMX010000013.1, forward strand.
GGCGACGACATAACCACTGAGGACTTTGCCGCTGCGGCTGTCCTGCGCGACGACCACCGCTTCACGCACGGCGTCATGTTCCAGCAGGCGCGCTTCGATTTCGCCCAGCTCGATACGGAAACCACGGATTTTCACCTGATGGTCGATGCGACCGATGTAATCGATCACACCGTTCGGGCGATAGCGCGCCAGATCGCCGGTGCGATACAGGCGCTCGCCGGCCACGAACGGACTGGCAACGAAGCGTTCGGCGGTCAATTCCGGACGACGGTGGTAGCCGCGCGCCAGGCCCAGGCCGCTGAGGTACAGCTCGCCATTGACGCCGCTCGGCACCGGATTGAGTTCGGCGTCGAGAATGTAGGTCATCAGGTTGGCAATCGGTTCGCCGATCGGCACCGCATCGCGACCTTCATCGCGGCAGGTCCAATGGGTCACGTCGATGGCCGCTTCGGTCGGGCCGTAGAGGTTATACAAACCGGCATTCGGCAACTTGGCGAAAACCTGTTGCTGCGCATCGACCGGCAGCGCTTCACCGCTGCAAACGATGCGGGTCAGGCTGGTGCAGCGGCTGACATTGGCATCGAGGACAAACGCTTGCAGCATCGACGGCACGAAATGCAGGGTAGTGATCGCTTCGCGCTCGATCAGGCTGACCAGTTTCGCCGGATCACGATGGTCGCCCGGTGCCGCGACGACCAGACGTACGCCGGTCATCAACGGCCAGAAAAACTCCCACACCGACACGTCAAAACTGAACGGCGTCTTTTGCAGCACACTGTCGCCAGCGCGCAGCTCATAGGCCTGCTGCATCCAGCATAAACGGTTAGTCAGCGCGCCGTGGCTGTTGCCGGCGCCTTTCGGTTTGCCGGTAGAACCGGAGGTGTAAATCACGTACGCCAGATTGTGCGAAGTCAGCGCCGGCGTCGGATTGCTTGAGGCAGCGTCGCCCAGCCACGCGTCATCGGCGTCGAGCAACAGCGTCTGCACGCGATCGGGAATTGGCAAGGTGTCGAGCAGCGCCTGCTGCGTCAGCAGCCACTGAATGCCGCTGTCATCGATCATGTACGCCAGACGTTCAGTCGGGTACTCCGGATCCAGCGGCACGTAAGCGCCACCAGCCTTGAGAATGGCTAACAAGCCGATCACCATTTCCAGACTGCGATGCAGCGAAATACCCACCAGCACATCCGCGCCGATGCCCCGTGCGATCAAGGCATGGGCCAAACGGTTGGCCCGCTCGTTCAGCTCACGGTAAGTCAGTGATTGCCCTTCGAACACCAGCGCCAGCGCGTGCGGATCCCGCTCGACCTGCGCTTCGATCAGATGATGCACCGGCTGCTGGTTCGGGTAGTCGGCAAATGTGTGGTTCCAGTCCTCGACGATCACTCGGCGCTGCGCCGCGTCGAGCATCGGCAGTTCGCCAATGCGTCGGGTCGGCTGCGCGACGATAGCGCGCAGCAGGTTGAGGAAATGTTCGCCGAGACGAGCGATGGTCGAAGGTTCGAACAGATCGCTGGCATACGACAGCGCCGCACTGATGCCTTCATCGAACTCGAAGGTGTCCAGCGTCAGGTCGAACTGCGCGGTGCCGGCGTCCCAGGTCAGTTCTTCGAGGCTCAGGCCTGGCAACGTCGAAACGGCGCGACGCGCATCGCTGGCATGGTTGAACATCACCTGGAACAACGGTGTATGACTCAGGTTACGAGCGGGTGCGAGCAATTCCACCAACTGCTCGAATGGCAGATCCTGATGCGCCTGCGCACCCAATGCGCGCTGCTTGACCTGATCAAGCAACTGGTCGAAACGCAGGTTGCCGTCGATGTCAGCCTTGAGCACTTGAGTGTTGACGAAGAAGCCCAGCAGGCGCTCGGTCTCGACCCGGTTACGGTTAGCGATCGGTACGCCGACGCGAATATCGTTTTGCCCGGTGTAGCGATGCAACAGGGTCTGGAAGCTCGCCAACAACAGCATGAACAGCGTGGTGTTGCGCTCTTTGGCCAAACGCTTGAGGCCTTCAGCCAGTGCCGGTTCCAGGCTGATCGGCAGACGCGCACCGCGATAGCTTTGCTGCGCCGGACGCGGATGATCGGTGGCCAATTCAAGAATCGGCTGTTCGCCGCCCAACTGCGCCGTCCAGTAATCCAGTTGCCGTTGCTGCTCCCCCGCCTCCAGCCATTGCCGCTGCCAGTGGCCATAATCGGCGTACTGGATCGGCAACGGCGTCAGCGCAGCCGGTTGACCCTGACTGAAACCGGCGTACAACTGCATCAGATCATCGACCATGATTTGCATCGACCAGGCATCAGAAACAATGTGGTGTTGGGTCAGGATCAGCACATGGTCGTCATCTGCCAATTGCAGGAGTTTGACCCGCAGCAGCGGCCCACGCTGCAAATCGAACAGTTGCCGGGTTTCGGCTTCAATCAACCCGCGCAGGCCTTGCGCGTCGAGCGCGGCATCGACCGCTGCAAGCGCAATGGTCACGGCAGCAGCATCTTCGATCACTTGCACCGGACGTTCGTTGTCCAGCACGAAGCGGGTGCGCAAACTTTCGTGACGCTCGACCAGCGCATCGAAACTCTGTTGCAACGCCGCTGGATCAAGTACGCCGCGCAAGCGCAGCGCCGCCGGGATGTGATAAGCGCTGCTGGTCGGATCCAGTTGCCAGAGGAACCACTGCCGCTGTTGCGCGAAAGACAAGGCCAGCGGCTGTTCTCGCGGAACGCGGCTGATCACCGATTCCTGCTCGGTCGACGCCGGGTCCATCGCTTGGACAAACCCTTGCAGACTGTTGTGGGCGAACAGCAGACGCAGCGGCACTTGAATCTCGAGTTGCTGGCGGATGCGCGACACCACTTGCGTGGCCAGCAACGAATGACCGCCCAATTCGAAGAAGTTGTCGCTCAGGCCAACACGCTCGACTTTGAGGATCTCGGCCCAGATCGCGGCTACAGTCTGTTGCACCGGCGTCTCTGGTGCCACGTAGGTTTTGCGCCATTGACTGGCATCGGGTTTGGGCAACTGTTTGCGATCGAGCTTGCCGTTCGGCGTCCGCGGGAACCGCGCCAGCAGCACCATGTGCGCCGGCACCATGTAATCCGGCAGATTGATCTTGAGGCGTGCATTGAGGCTGTCGCGCAAACGGCTTTGTTCGTCGGCATCCAGTGTGTTGAGGTCGGCGGCCGGCACAATGTAAGCCACCAACGCCTGACCACCCGGAGCATCCTGAGCCAGCACGGCGGCTTCGCGCACGGCGTCCTGTTCGAGCAGACGCGCTTCGATCTCGCCCAATTCAATGCGGAAGCCACGGATTTTCACTTGATGATCGATGCGGCCGAGGTATTCGATGATGCCGTCGGCACGCTGCCGTGCGAGGTCGCCGGTGCGGTACAGACGCTCGCCCGTCGCGGAATATGGATGCGGCACGAAGCGTTCGGCCGTCAGCGCCGGTCGCTGAAAGTAACCGCGCGCCAGGCCTTCACCGCCGATCAGCAACTCGCCGGCCACGCCGTAAGGCACCGGCAGCAAATCGGCGCCGACGATGTACAGCGAAGTGTTGTCGATCGGCCCGCCCAGCCACGGTTGTGCATCTTGCGAGCGCAGCGGATGCAACGCCGACCAGATCGTGGTTTCGGTCGGCCCGTAGAGGTTCCACACTTCACCGCCGAGGGCGAGCATGCGCACCGCCAGTTCCTGAGGCAGTGCTTCGCCACCGCACAGGCACTTGCAACCGCGCAGTTGCGCGGCGTTTTCGTTGTCGAGCAGCATGCGCCAGGTCGACGGTGTTGCTTGCACCACGTTGACCTGCTCGGCAGCAATCAGCGCCAGCACCGCGTACGGATCCTGCGCGACCTCCTGCCCGGTCAGGACAATGCAGGCGCCAACCATCAGCGGCACATAGATTTCCAGGCCAAAAATATCGAAGGAGAACGTGGTCAACGACAGCGCGCGATCCTGCGCCACCATGCCCGGCGCCTTGGCCATGCTGGCGACGAAATTGGTCAACGCAGCGTGGCGAACCATCACCCCTTTCGGCTGGCCGGTCGAGCCGGAGGTATAGATCGCGTAGGCCAGATGTTCGCCGTGCAGACGTGTCGGCAGATCCTCGCCGGCAAAGCCGTCGAGCCAATCGCCCTGTTGATCCAGCACCAGCGTGGTGAGCGAGTCCGGCACGGGCAAGTGGCTGAGCAGCGAGCTCTGCGTCAACAGCAAATCGATGCCGCTGTCGTCGATCATGTACGCCAGACGATCCTGCGGGAACGCCGGATCCAGCGGCAGGTAGGCACCACCCGCCTTGAGGATCGCCAGCAGGCCCACCAACATGTGCGTGCTGCGCTCGACCGAAATGCCGACCAGCACATCCGGCGCCACACCAAGGGTCTGCAGCTTGCGCGCCAACTGATTGGCCCGGGCATTGAGCTGGCCGTAGTTCAAGCGCTCGCCATCAATCACCAGCGCCGGGGCATCGGGGGTGCGCGCCGCTTGCGCTTCAAACAGCTGATGAACGAAGCCTTTTTCAGGTGCCGGCGCGACGCTACGGTTACCGTCGTTGAGCTGCGCTTGATACTCGGCGGCGCTCAGCAGTGGCAGCTCGCCGATGGACTGGCCAGGGTTGGTGACAATCCCGCGCAACAGGTTCTGCCAATGCCCGGCCATGCGCGTAACGGTGTCGGCGCCAAACAGGTCGGTGGCGTAGATCAGCGCCGCCGACAGGCCGTCGCTGTGCTCGACGGTTTCCAGGGTCAGATCGAACTGCGCGCTGTGGCTATCCCAACGCAAACCCTCGACTTTCAAACCGCCCACCGGCGCTGCAGTCGACAGGCCTTGGGTCTGGTGATTGAACATCACTTGGAACAGCGGACTGTGACTGAGGTTGCGCTCGGGTTGCAGCGCTTCGACCAATTGCTCGAACGGCAGATCCTGATGCGCCTGCGCGCCCAGCGCAGTCTGCTTGACCTGCTGCAACAATGCGCTGAACGCGTCCTGACTGTCGACCTCGCTCTTGAGCACTTGGGTGTTGACGAAAAAGCCGATCAGGCGCTCGGTTTCCACCCGATTACGGTTGGCCGTCGGCACACCGACGCGGATGTCGTTCTGACCGCTGTAGCGATGCAGCAAAGCCTGGAACGAGGCCAGCAGGATCATGAACAGACTGACCCCTTCGCGCTGCGCCAGCTGTTTGAGGCCGCTGACCAACGCCGCGTCGATGTCCAGTTCCAGACGGGCGCCGCGATAACTCATGACCGCCGGGCGGGCAAAATCGCTCGGCAATTCGAGCACCGGTTGCTGACCGCCGAGGCGCGCGATCCAGTATTCGAGTTGACGCTCACGCTCGCCCGCCTCCATCCAGTGCCGCTGCCAGATCGCATAGTCGGCGTACTGGATCGGCAACTCGGGCAACACCGGCGCCTGCCCTTGAATGAACGCGGCGTAGCCTTTGACCAGCTCCTCAACCATCACCTGCATCGACCAGCCATCGGAGACGATGTGGTGCAAGGTCACGATCAGCACATGATCGTCGGGTGCCAGTTGCAGCAGACGTGTGCGCAGCAATGGCCCTTGTTGCAGGTCGAACAGTTGGCGGGTTTCTTCTTCGATCAAGTGGCGCAGTTGCGTGTCGTCCGGCCTCTGCGCCAGCACTTGCGCTTGCAGCTGCACTGGCGAAACCGCGTGGACTTGCTGCACAGCGTGCTCGCCGTTGAGCACGAAGGTGGTGCGCAGACTGTCGTGGCGCGCCACCAGCGCATTGAAACTTTTCTCCAGTGCAGCCACGTCCAGCGGCCCGCGCAAACGCAGGGCCGTGGGCATGTGGTACGCCGCGCTTTCGGGATCCAGCTGCCACAGGAACCATTGGCGTTCCTGGGCGAAAGACAACGACAAGGTGTCGAACTCGGCACTGACAGGCGGAATCGGCAGGTTCGCCGGGGAAACGTCCTCTTCGAGCATTTTCTGCAAGTACAGGCGACGTTTTTCCAGCGGCAGCGTTATGAAGCGCCTGGCAATACGTTGTGCGACAGCGGTGTCCATCAAACCTCCTCAAATTCATCAAGCAGCGCTTCAAGCTTGCTCAATTTCGACGTGCTCATTTGCTCGCCGGACTGCTCGAGTTGCGCGACAAACGCACCCAGCACCGGGAATTGGAATATCAGTTGGGGCGTCAGCTTCAGGCCCAGTTCGAGTTGCAGGCGCGAGACCACATTGACCACCAGCAGTGAGTGCCCGCCGAGTTCAAAGAAGTCGTCAGCCAGCCCGACCTGGTCGATTTTCAGTACGTCCTGCCAGATCGCCGCGACCTTGCATTCCAGCTCGCTCTGCGGCGCCAGATAAACCGACTGATGCACGCGAGTGTCCGGTGCTGGCAAGGCCTTGCGATCGAGTTTGCCGTTAGGCGTCAGCGGCAATTGGTCAAGGAAGATCAGGTGGGTCGGCACCATGAAATCCGGTACCTGCCGGGCCAATTGCGCTTTGAGTTGTTCGGCCAGAGGCGCCGCGTCGAGGCTGTTGTCGTGGCTGACCAGATACGCGACCAGGTTCGGCCCGCTCAGTTCTTCCCGCGCCAGCACTACCGCATCACGCACTTCAGGCAGCGCTTGCAAGCGCGCTTCGATTTCACCGAGTTCGATGCGCAGACCGCGAATCTTCACTTGATGGTCGATACGACCGATGTATTCGATCACGCCGTCTTCGGCATAACGCGCCAGGTCGCCGGTGCGGTACAGACGACCGCCAAAACCGGCGAACGGATCAGGAATAAAGCGTTCGGCAGTCAGTGCGCCGCGCTGGTGATAACCACGGGCCAGAGAATCACCGGCGATGTACAACTCACCCGTCGCACCGATGGCGCAAGGTTGCAGCGCCGCGTCCAGCACGTAGGTGCGCACGTTGTTGATCGGGCGCCCGATCGGCATGATTCGCGCGTCGTCTGCGACCGTGCGCGGCACCGTGTGGCTGCTGGTGTCGATGGTCGCTTCGGTCGGGCCGTAGAGATTGCGCAACTCACCGTCGAACAGCGCCATCACTTCACGTGAAAGGTGCGCACTGAGCGCCTCGCCACCGCACAGCAACAGCCGCAACGAGGTCAGTTGTTCACGGCTCGCCAGCGGCAACAGCGCCTGCAACAGCGACGGCGCCATTTGCAGCACGCTGATGCGCAGTCGCGCGACGTCGGCCCACAGCGTGGTCAGGTCGAGATTGAATTGCGCCGAGGCCAGCACCAGTTGCGCGCCGTTCATCAGCGGCAGCCAGAATTCCCAGACCGACGCATCGAAGCTGATCGCGGTTTTTTGCAGGACGCGATCCGCAGGCGTCAGTTGCAGGCATTCCTGCATCCACTGCATGTGGTTGCTCAGGCCGCCATGGCGCAGGGTCACGCCCTTCGGCTGGCCGGTGGAGCCGGAGGTGTAGATCACGTAGGCGAGGTTGTGCTCATCGATCAGCACCTGCGGATCGCGCTCGCTGTAAGCATCCAGCCAATGCGCCGGCTGATCGAGCAACAGCGTGGTCACTGCGACATCGGCAAAACGTGGTTGCAGACTGGTTTCAGTCAGCAGCAGGACAATGCCGCTGTCCTCGATCATGTAGGTCAGACGATCCTGCGGATACGCCGGATCCAGCGGCACATAGGCGCCGCCAGCCTTGAGAATCGCCAGCAAGCCGACCACCATTTGCACGCCACGCGACATCGCCAGACCGACCAATACGTCGGGGCCGACGCCGCGCTCGATCAAGGCATGGGCCAAACGGTTGGCCTGGGCATTGAGTTGCGCATACGTCAGCGTGGTCTGCTCGGTCACCAGCGCCACGGCATTCGGCGTCAACCGTGCCTGCGCTTCGATGCATTGCTGCACCTGATGGCGCTCGGCCGTTGCGACAGCCGTGGCGTTCCAGTCGCGCAACAACAGCGTGCGCGTGACATCGCCCAGCAAGTCGATCTCGCCAAGGCTGCGGACGGCCGGCGCGCTCACCATCTGCGCGAGCACGTGTGCCACCTGCTCAGCCAGGCGCTCGACGGTGTGTGTAGGGAAAGCAGCGTGGGCATAAGTAAAGCGCAGACTCAGGGTGTCATTGTGATTAACGGCCAGGGTCAACGGGAAATTAGTCTGTTCCTGATTGTCCACGGTGCCGAAGCTCAGCCCTGACGGTGCCTGCGCTTGCAGCGCGTCCGACAACGGGTAGTTTTCGAACACCAGCAAGGTGTCGAACAAGCCCTCGCCGCCCTGCCCGGCCCAGCGCTGAATCTCGAACAGCGGCGTGTGCTCGTGCTCGCGCAGGGCGACGTTTTGCGCCTGCACCTGTTGCAACAAGGCCGACACCGTTTGCTCCGGCCGAGGGCTGGCGATGACCGGCAAGGTGTTGATGAACAGGCCGATCTGCTGCTCGATGCCTTTGAGCTCGGTCGGCCGTCCGGACACGGTCGCACCGAAAGCCACGGTGGCATGCCCGGTGTAGTGCTGCAGCAGCAACAGCCAGGCGGCCTGGATGACGGTGTTGAGGGTGACTTTCTGCGTACGCGCAAATTCACTCAGGGCTTGGGTCTGCACCTTGTCCAACCAGTGGTAGTGACTGGCGTGGCTGCTGGCGAACGCCGCTTCGTCAACACCTAAACGGGTTTCGGCGAGACGGGTCGGCGCCTCGAACGAGCGCAGTTGCTCCAGCCAGAACGCTTCACTGACCTTGGCATCGCGCCCTTGCAGCCAACTGATGTAGTCGCGGTAGCGCCCGGCCTGACGCGGCAAGGCCTGGCCGTCATAACGCTGCAGCACTTCGCCGAGCAACTGCGAATTGCTCCAGCCATCCATCAGGATGTGGTGATGGGTGTAAATCAGGTGATAACGCTGCGCGCCGGTCTGCACCAGCACTAGACGCAACAACGGTGCGCAGGCCAGATCAAAGCCCTGCGCCAGCTCTGCCGAAGCCAGTTCAGCGAGTGCTGACGTGACATCGGCGCGAGCGCTCCAGTCCAGCGACGTGAAGGGCACGCGCACCTGTTTGTGCACCACTTGCAGCGGGCGCTCGCTGCCCTGCCAGATAAAGCTGCTGCGCAGAATATCGTGGGCATCGACGGCGGCCTGCCAGGCATTTTCGAAACGTTGTGGATCGAGGCCTTCGATGTCCAGGCACATCTGGTTGATGTAATGCCCGCTACCGTTTTCATAGAGGCTGTGGAACAACATGCCCTGCTGCATCGGCGCCAACGGATAGATGTCATCCACCGCACGCGCCGGCAGTGCCAGACCATCAAGCTGCGCCTGAGTGAAGTCGGCCAACGGGAAGTCCGACGGCGTCATGCCCTGATTGCTCGGTTCGCAGCAATGCGCGATCAGCAGCGCCAGTTCAGCGGCGTAGTCATCGGCCAACTGCTGGATCAGCGCCGGATCGAACTGCTGACGACTGAACGTCCAGCCCAGATTCAACGCACCGTCGAACACCTGACCATTGAGGGTCAGCCAGTTGCCGAGCGTGGTCAGCGGGCTCTGCTCGTCGCCGGCGCCTTCGCTGGCAGGGCTGAACAACGCGCCCTGCGCTTCATCGAAGCTAGCGTCGAACTGGCCGAGGTAGTTAAAGGTGATGCGCGGTTGCGGCAGCGCCTGCAAAGCCGCGCGAGTGGCGTCGTCACCGAGAAAACGCAGCGCACCGAAACCGACACCTTTATCGGGAATCGCGCGCAAGCCCTGCTTGATCGACTTGATCGAATCGGCGAGGTCAGCCGCCGGGGTCAATTTCACCGGGAACATACTGGTGAACCAACCGACGGTGCGGGTCAGATCGATGTTGGTGAACAATTCTTCGCGGCCATGGCCTTCCAGCTCGATCAAGGTGCTGGCGTGCCCGCTCCAGCGGCAAATCACCCGCGCCAGCGCGGTCAGCAACAGGTCGTTGACCTGCGTGCGATACGCCGCCGGGGCTTCTTGCAGCAGTTGTCGGGTCAGTTGCTTGTCCAGTCGCGTATCGACGGTGACAGCCTGACTATTGAGCGCGCTGGCCTCTGGATCGAGGCACGGCAAGTCGCCCTGCACGTCGCTCAACTGCGCCTGCCAGTAGGCCAATTGTTCTTGCAGTTCGGCGCTGCGGGCGTGGCCCTGCAACTGTTCGGCGAAGGCTTTGACCGAGCTAGTCTTGGCCGGCAGTTGCACAGCCTGCACGGCGTGCAGTTGGTTGTAAGCGGTTTGCAGATCGTCGAACAGAATCCGCCACGACACGCCGTCCACCGCCAGGTGATGGATCACCAACAACAGCCGTTGAGTACCATCGGCGAGGTTCGCCAACACCCCGCGCAGCAACGGCCCGGCTTGCAGATCCAGACTGCGCTGGGCCTGATTGGCCAGGGTTTCCAGCGCCGCTGCATCGGCGACTTCGCGCACCAACAGCAGGTTTTCCGACGCCGCTTGACGGTACTCGGCGCGCCAGCCTTCAGCGCTTTCGCTGAACGACAGACGCAAGGCATCGTGATGCTGCACCAGGGCCTGCAAGGCTTGTTCGACAAGCCCGGCTTGCAACGCGCTGGCCGGTTTCAGCAGTACCGACTGGTTGTAGTGGTGACGCTCGGGAATCGCCTCGGCGAAGAACGCTTGCTGGATCGGCAACAGCAGCGCGGCGCCCTGAACCGGGGCCTGATCGATTGCTTGCTGGTCAGTGCCGGTCTGCGCCACTGAAGCCAGCGCCTGTACGGTCTGATGCTGGAACAGATCTTTCGGCGAGAAACGAATGCCCGCCGCGCGTGCACGACTGACCACCTGAATGGAGATGATCGAGTCGCCGCCGAGTTCGAAGAAGTTATCGCTGAGGCCGACACGCTCAAGTTTCAGCACGTCCTGCCAGATCGCCGCGATCTGTTGTTCCAGCTCGCTTTGCGGCGCGACGTAATCCAGCTGAACTTGGCTGGCGTCCGCTGGCGGCAGGGCTTTGCGGTCGAGTTTGCCGTTGGCGGTCAGCGGCCATTGTTCGAGGAACAACAGGTGCGTCGGCACCATGTAATCCGGCAGATCGGCCTTGAGTTGTGCCTTCAGTTGTTCGCGCAAATCGGCTTCGTTGTCGACGCTGTGCGCGGCAATCACGTAGCCGACCAGTTGCTGACCGCTCGGCCCGTCCTGCGCCAACACCACCGCTTCGCGCACGGCATCGAGGGCATTCAGGCGTGCTTCGATTTCGCCGAGCTCGATACGGAAACCACGGATTTTCACCTGATGGTCGATACGCCCGACGTACTCGATCACGCCGTCGCTGCGGTATTGCGCGAGGTCGCCGGTGCGGTACAGGCGCGCCCCGCTTTCGCCGAATGGATCGGGGATAAAGCGCAGTGCAGTGAGGTCGCCACGGTTCAGATAACCGCGCGCCAGACCGGCACGGCCGACGTACAGCTCACCGATGCAGCCCTTGGCCACCGGGTTCAGTTCGCCGTCGAGCACGTACCACGACAGGTCGGCGATTGGTTCGCCGATCGGGCTGTTAGCGTCCTGCTCAAGATCCGCCACCGACAATGGACGATACGTCACGTGCACGGTGGTTTCGGTGATGCCGTACATGTTGATCAGTTGCGGGGCAGCATCGCCGAAGCGCTCGAACCAAGGGCGTAGGGATTTCACGTCCAGCGCTTCACCGCCGAATACCACGTAACGCAAGGCATTCGCCCGTGTATCGGCGCAGGCCACGTGCATCAATTGCTTGAACGCCGATGGCGTCTGGTTGAGCACGGTGACCCCGGCGTCGCACAGCAGCGCATGGAAGTCCTGCGGCGAACGGCTGACATCGTACGGCACCACAAGTAGTTCGCCGCCGTGCAGCAACGCACCGAAAATCTCCCACACCGAGAAGTCGAATGCATAGGAATGGAACAGGCTCCAGACGTCTGTTGGGCCGAAACCGAACCACGGTTCGGTGGCTTCGAACAGACGCAAAATATTCTGGTGCGGCAGCAACGTGCCTTTGGGTTTGCCGGTCGAACCGGAGGTGTAAATCACGTAAGCGAGGTTCGACGACGCCATCGTCACCTGCGGATCGGTGTCGGCAAATGCGCTGACATCGCTGTCCAGCAGCAAGGTCTGCACGCCGTCCGGTACCGGCAATTGACCGGCCAGCGCAGCCTGGCTCAGCAGCAACTGAATGCCGCTGTCCTCGATCATGTAGGCCAGACGATCCTGCGGATAAGTCGGGTCGAGCGGCACGTACGCGCCACCGGCCTTGAGGATCGCCAGCAGGCCGACGATCATTTCCACACCACGCTCGGCAGCCAGACCGACCAGCACGTCAGGGCCGACACCGAGGGCGATCAACTGATGAGCACGGCGGTTGGCCTGACGATTGAGTTCGCCGTAGCTCAAAGTCTGCTCGTTGAAACGCACGGCGATTGCATCGGGACGCAGGCGCGCCTGTTCTGCAATCAAGTGATGCGCGCAGGCTTCAGTCGGGAAGCTCCGTGGATTCGGATTCCATTGGGCGATGTTCTGTTGCCGCTCGCTGGCGTCCAGCAACGCCAGTTCGCCGATGCGTTGCTGCGGATCGGCGACGATGCCGTGCAGCAGATTCAGCCAATGCCCGGCCATGCGCTGCACCGTGGCGGCGTCGAACAGGTCGGTGGCATAGGTCAGTGCGGCGCTGAGTTGGCCATCTGCCTCAAGAGTGTCGAGGGTCAGGTCGAACTGCGCGGTCTGGCTGTCCCAATCCTGCGCTTCGATGATCAGCCCCGGCAACGCCGGCAGGGCCTGACGCCCGGCACTCTGATGGTTGTACAACACCTGAAACAGTGGGCTGTGACTCAGATTGCGTTCCGGGCGCAGCGCCTCGACCAATTGTTCGAACGGCAGATCCTGATGCGCCTCGGCACCGATGGCGGCGTGTTTGACCTGCGCCAGCAGAGCACTGAAACGCTGCTGCGGATCGACCTCGGCCTTGAGTACTTGAGTGTTGACGAAGAAGCCGATCAGGCCTTCGGTCTCGACCCGGTTGCGGTTGGCAATCGGCACGCCGACGCGAATGTCCGACTGATTGCTGTAGCGATGCAAAAGGCTCTGGAACGAGGCTAGCAATAGCATGAACAGCGTGCTGCCCTCGCGCTGGGCCAGTTGCCGCAGTTGCTGGCTGAGCAGCGGCGGCAGGTCGATGGCCAGACGTGCGCCGGCAAAACTCTGCCGCGCCGGACGCGGACGATCAGTCGGCAGTTCCAGCAAAGGCTGCTCACCGCCGAGCACGCCAGTCCAGTAATCGAGCTGGCGCTCACGCTCGCCGGCCGCCATCAGTTGGCGCTGCCAGACCGCATAATCGGCGTACTGAATCGGCAGCTCGGCCAACTCGACCGAGTGCCCCTGGCTATACGCGGCGTAGCGCTGAATCAATTCCTGCACCAGCAGTTGCATCGACCAGCCATCGGAGACGATGTGATGCTGGGTCAACACCAGCACATGTTCTTCGCGCGCCACTTGCAACAAACCGACGCGTAGCAGCGGACCGTTTTGCAGGTCGAACGGCTGGCTGATCTGGCGCTGCACATAGGCCTGAGTCTGCTCGGCAGCATTGCCCGAAGTGCAGTCAAGAATCTCCGGCAGCAGGATCGGTGCCTGTTCGGCATGAATCACCTGGAACGCTTGTTCATCGACCTGTACGAAGGTCGTGCGCAGGCTTTCGTGGCGCTGGATCAGCTCGGCAAAACTGCGTTGCAGCGCGTTCAGATCCAGCGCGCCGTGAATACGCAGCGCCGCCGGAATGTGGTACGCCGCGCTCGCTGGCTCCATTTGCCAGAGGAACCACTGACGCTGCTGGGCAAACGACAACGGTAGTTGTACTTGATCACGCGGCGCCCGAGGGATGCTCGCAGGCTTGGCCACTTGAGTTTGTTCCAGCGCTGCAACGCAGGCTTTGAGGCTGGCGTTTTCGAACAACTGGCGCAGTTGCAGGTTGAGGCCGAGGGTCTGGCGGATGCGCGAAACCATTTGCGTGGCCAACAGTGAATGGCCGCCGAGTTCGAAGAAGTTGTCGGTCAGGCCGACACGCTCAAGTTTCAGTACGTCCTGCCAGATCGCCGCGATCTGTTGTTCCAGCGCACTTTGCGGCGCGACGTAATCCAGCTGAACTTGGCTGGCGTCCGCTGGCGGCAGGGCTTTGCGGTCGAGCTTGCCGTTGGCGGTCAGCGGCCATTGTTCGAGGAACAACAGGTGCGTCGGCACCATGTAATCCGGCAGATCGGCCTTGAGTTGTGCCTTCAGTTGTTCGCGTAAATCGACTTCGTTATCGACGTTGTGCGCGGCAATCACGTAGCCGACCAGTTGCTGACCGCTCGGCCCGTCTTGCGCCAACACCACCGCTTCGCGCACGGCATCGAGGGCGTTCAGGCGTGCTTCGATTTCGCCGAGCTCGATGCGGAAACCGCGGATTTTCACCTGATGGTCGATACGTCCGACGTACTCGATCACGCCGTCGCTGCGGTATTGCGCGAGGTCGCCGGTGCGGTACAGGCGCGCCCCGCTTTCGCCGAATGGATCGGGGATAAAGCGCAGTGCGGTGAGGTCACCACGGTTCAGATAACCGCGCGCCAGACCGGCACGGCCGACGTACAGCTCACCGATGCAGCCCTTGGCGACCGGATTGAGTTCGCCGTCGAGCACGTACCACGACAGGTCAGCAATCGGCTCGCCGATCGGGCTGTTGGCGCCCTGCTCAAGATCCGCCACCGACAATGGACGATACGTCACGTGCACGGTGGTTTCGGTGATGCCGTACATGTTGATCAGTTGCGGAGCAGCATCGCCGAAGCGTTCGAACCACGGGCGCAGGGATTTCACGTCCAGCGCTTCGCCGCCAAACACCACGTAACGCAAGGCATTCGCCCGAGCATCAGCGCAAGCCACGTGCATCAATTGCTTGAACGCCGACGGCGTCTGGTTGAGCACGGTGACCCCGGCGTCGCAGAGCAATTCATGGAATTCCTGCGGCGAACGGCTGACATCGTACGGCACCACAAGTAGTTCGCCGCCGTGCAGCAACGCGCCAAAAATCTCCCACACCGAGAAGTCAAAGGCGTAGGAATGGAACAGGCTCCAGACGTCTGTCGGGCCGAAACCGAACCACGGTTCGGTGGCTTCGAACAGGCGCAGGATGTTCTGATGCGGCAGCAAAGTGCCTTTGGGTTTGCCGGTGGAACCTGAGGTGTAAATCACATAGGCAAGGTTCGACGACGCCATCGTCACCTGTGGATCGGTGTCGGCGAATGCGCTGACATCGCTGTCCAGCAGCAAGGTCTGCACGCCGTCCGGCACCGGCAGTTGACCGGCCAGCGCAGCCTGGCTCAGAAGCAGTTGAATGCCGCTGTCCTCGATCATGTAAGCCAGACGATCCTGCGGATAAGTCGGGTCGAGCGGCACGTACGCGCCGCCAGCCTTGAGGATCGCCAGCAGGCCGACGATCATTTCCACACCACGCTCGGCAGCCAGACCGACCAGCACGTCCGGGCCGACACCGAGGGCGATCAACTGATGAGCACGGCGGTTGGCCTGACGGTTGAGTTCGCCGTAGCTCAGGGTCTGCTCGTTGAAACGCACGGCGACCGCGTCAGGCCGCAGACGTGCCTGCTCGGCAATCAGTTGGTGCGCGCAGGCTTCGCTCGGAAAGCTGCGTGGATTCGGGTTCCATTCGGCGATGTTCTGTTGCTGCTCGCTGGCGTCCAGCAACGCAAGTTCGCCGATGCGTTGCTGCGGGTCGGCGACGATGCCGTGCAGCAGGTTCAGCCAATGCCCGGCCATGCGCTGCACCGTGGCGGCGTCGAACAGGTCGGTGGCGTAACTCAGGGTGGCTGCCAGTGCGCCGTCAGCCTCATGTGTATCGAGGGTCAAATCAAACTGCGCGGTGTGCGAACTCCAGTCGAGGCTTTCGACTTGCAGCCCCGGCAGTTGCAACGCCTGCGCCGCCGCGCCGCCCTGATGGTTGAACATCACCTGGAACAGCGGGTTGTGGCTCGACTGTCGATCTGGTGCGAGGGCATGCACCAATTGCTCGAACGGCAGATCCTGATGCGCCTGCGCGCCCAACGACGCTTGTTTGACCTGGGCCAGCAATGCCTTGAAGGGCATGCTGCCCTGCACCTGAGCGTCCAGCACCTGGGTGTTGACGAAGAAGCCGATCAGGCCTTCAGTCTCGACCCGATTACGGTTGGCCACCGGCACGCCAACGCGGATATCCGCCTGACCGCTGTAGCGATGCAGCAAGGCCTGGAACGACGCCAGCAAGACCATGAACAACGTCATACCCTCGCGCTGGGCCAACTGTTTCAGACGTTCGCTCAGCTCGCTGCCAATGCTCAGATCCAGACGCGCGCCGCGATGACTTTGCACCGCCGGACGCGGATGATCCGTGGGCAATGGCAGAACTTCGCCGCCATCGCCCAGACGCTCGGTCCAGTACGCCAGTTGCCGCTCAAGCTCACCGGCCTCCATCCACTTGCGCTGCCAGATCGCGTAATCCGCGTACTGGATCGGCAAAGCCGCGAGGTTGGCTGGCTGGCCACTGCTGTGCGCGGCGTAGAGTTTGACCAGATCATCGACCATGATCTGCGCCGAAGCACCATCGCAAATAATGTGATGTTGGGTCAGCACCAGCACATGATCATCCGGCGCGATTTGCAGCAGTTTGACCCGCAGCAACGGGCCTTGTTGCAGGTCGAACAGCGTGGCGATTTCAGCGTCGATCAACGCCTTGAGGCCTGCATCGTCGGGCGGCGTGTCCAGCACCTGCGGAGTCAGCGGCAGGTTAAGTCGCGGCTGGACTACCTGAATCGGGCCGTCCGCGCCATCGACAAACACCGTGCGCAGCACTTCATGGCGTTCGAGCAAGGCATCGAAACTGCGCTGCAATGCCGACAGATCAAGAGCACCGCGCAAACGCAACGCCGTCGGCACGTGGTAAGCGGCGCTGTGCGGGTCGAGTTGCCAGAGGAACCACTGACGCTCCTGCGCGAAAGACAAGCCAATCGTTTCGAACTCATCGCGCACCGGTGGAATCGGCAACGCCGCAAAGCTCATGTTCTTGCTCTGCATTTTTTGCAGAAACGCTTGCCGTTGGGCGAGCGGCAAACGGATGAATCGCTGAACCAGAGACAGGTTATCGAGCTGAGTCATTTTCAAAGGGTCTCCAGGTCTGCCAGGAAATCATGCATCTCACTCAGGTCTTCGCTGGAGTGAGGGGTCAGGTGAACAGCCAGTTGCTCGGCGTACTCGCGCAGCGATGCGGTGCGGAACAGCAGGTCCAGCGGCACCGCCGCCCCTTGCTCCAGTTGCAGGCGCGCGGTGGCCTGAGTCGCCAACAGTGAATGTCCACCCAGTTCAAAGAAGTTGTCGTCGCGCCCTACCCGGTCGAGTTTGAGCACGTCTTGCCAGATGGCGGCGACGCTGTGTTCCAGCGCCCCATCCGGCGCCACGTAGGCGCGCAGCAGTTGGTTGGCGTCCGGCAGCGGCAGCGCCTTGCGGTCGAGCTTGCCGTTGGGGGTCAGCGGGAAACGTTCCAGCAGCATCCAGTGCGCCGGCATCATGTAGTCGGGCAGTAACGGAGCCAGTGCCGATTTCAACGCGTCGCGCAGGGCTGCGAGCTCGGCGTCCTGTGGCTTCGCCGCAATCAGGTAGGCCACCAGTTGCAAGCCACCCGGCCCTTCCTGCGCCACCACCGCAGCTTCGCGAATCGACGGCTGCGCCAACAGGCAGGCTTCGATTTCACCCAGCTCGATGCGGAAGCCACGAATTTTCACCTGATGGTCAACGCGCCCGAGGTACTCGATCACCCCGTCAGCGCGATAACGCGCCAAGTCACCGGTGCGGTACAGCCGCGCACCGTTGCCGAACGGATCGGGCAGGAAGCGCTCGGCGGTCAGCGCCGGCCGCTCGTGATAACCCCGCGCAAGACCATCGCCACCGATCAGCAATTCACCGATCACACCGGCCGGGTTTGGCGCAAAGTGTTCGCCGAGAATGTGCAGCGTGGTGTTGGCAATCGGCCCACCAAGGTAAGGCTGGCGCTGCTCGGCCGTCAGTTGATAAGCCGCTGACCAGATCGTCGTTTCCGTCGGCCCGTAAAGGTTCCAGACTTGCCCGGCGACCTCAAGCAGACGTGCGGCCAGATCCTCGGCCAGCGCTTCACCGCCACACAGGCATTTGCGCCCTGCAAGCCGTGCAGCCTGTGGATGATCAAGCAACATCCGCCAGGTCGACGGCGTCGCCTGAACCACGCTGACCTGCTGTTGATCGATGATCTGCAGCAGCGCCTGCGGGTCGTGCGCACTCTGCTTGTCCACCAGCACCACGCAAGCCCCGCTGAACAGCGCGCCGTACAACTCGAGCCCGAAGATATCGAAGGAGAACGTGGTCAGCGACAGCACGCGGTCAGTCGCCACAAGCCCCGGCTCACGGGCCATGCTCGCGACAAAATTGACCAGTGCCGCGTGGCGCACCATCACGCCTTTTGGCTTGCCGGTGGAACCCGAGGTGTAGATCGCATAGCTGAGGTTATCGCCGTCGACCGCCACCTGCGGATTGGCCGCCTGTGCAGCGCTGATCGGCTCTTCGAGGGAGCCCGGCACCAGCGTCTGCACACCGGCCGGAATTGGCAGCACTTGCAGCAACGACGCTTGAGTCAGCAACAACTGCAAACCGCTGTCTTCGATCATGTGCGCCAAACGCTCGCTCGGGTATTGCGGATCCAGCGGCACGTAAGCGCCACCGGTCTTGAGGATCGCCAGCAAGCCGACAATCATCTCCACGCCGCGCTCCAAAGCGATGCCGACCAGACGATCCGGGCCAACCCCTTGGGCAATCAGGCGATGGGCCAGACGGTTGGCCTGCGCATTCAGCTCGGCGTAGGTCAAGCATTGCTCACCGAACACCAGCGCTGTCGCGTCAGGCGTCTGGCTGGCGCGCGTTTCGATCAATCGGTGGATGCAGCGCGACTCGGGCCAAGGCGCTGCGCTGGCATTCCACGTCAACAGTTGCTGATTGGTTTCGGCGGCGTCGAGCAGGTTCAATTCACCCAGTGCACGCTCGCTGCCGTCGATCATTTGCAGCAACAAGCGTTGCAGGTGCAGGCCCATCTGCTCGACCGAAGCGGCCGTAAACTGTGCGCATTGATAGCTGAATTGCACCGCCAGCTCGGCAGCGAGACTGACCGACAGCGTCAGCGGATAGTTGGTTTGCTCCAGGTTATCCACGGCACCGAAACGCAGGCCTTGCGGCGAGCTCTGTTCCAGCGCCTCGGAAATCGGGTAGTTCTCGAACACCAGAATAGTGTCGAACAGCGCCTCACCGCCCAATCCCGCCCAGCGCTGAATGTCGAACAACGCAGTGTGTTCGAACTCGCGTAGCGCCAGATTCTGCGCCTGCACGCCGTGCAACCAGTCGCCGAGGCGCTGCTCCGGACGCGGGCTGGCGATGACCGGCAAGGTGTTGATGAACAGCCCGATCTGCTGTTCTACACCGAGCAGATCCGCCGGACGCCCCGACACCGTCGCGCCGAACGCCACGCAGGATTTGCCGCTGTAACGTTGCAACAGCAGCAGCCAGGCCGCTTGCACCAGCGTGTTGACCGTCACTTTTGCATCGCGGGCAAAGTCGCTCAAACGCTGAGTCTGTTCCGAATCCAGCTGCACCCGATGCTGCGCATAAGCGTGAGGCTCGACGTTTTGCGTCGGCGCCGCAAACACCTGCGCCAGACGCACCGGCTCATCCAGTTCACGCAATTGCTCGAGCCAGAAGGCTTGCGCGGCACCGGCGTCCTGTTTTTGCAACCAGCCAATGTAATCGCGATAACGCCCACTCGGCCGCGCCACCGTTTCACCGCTGTAATGCTGCAACACCTCGCCGAGCAACTGCGCGCTGCTCCAGCCGTCCATCAGGATGTGGTGGTTGGTGTAAATCAAGTGATGACGATCGGCAGCAATGCGCACCAAGACCAGACGCATCAACGGCGCAGCGTTCAAATCCAGGCCTTGCGCGCGCTCGTCATCGGCGAGGGTTTGCAGCGCCGCGTCCAGATCAGCCTGCGCGCTCCAGTCGAGCACGCGGAATGGCACGTCGAGATGACGCTGCACAACTTGAACGGGTTGATCCAGATCGCCCTGCCAGAAGAACCCGGTGCGCAGAATGTCGTGCGCATCGACCACCGCTTGCCACGCCGCGCGGAAACGCTGCGGATCAACGCCGTCGACGTCCAGACGCATCTGGTTGATGTAGTCGCCACCGCCCTGTTCGAGCAAGGTGTGGAACAGCATGCCCTGCTGCATCGGCGACAGCGGGTAGATGTCATCGACGGACTGCGGTTGTTGCACCAACACGTCGAGTTGCGCCTGCGTCAGCGTCGCCAGCGGGAAGTCCGAAGGGGTCACGCCACGATTGGCGCTGTCGCAGCAATGCGCGATCAGTGCGGTGAGTTCTTGCAGGTAGTCGTCGGCCAGACGCTGGATCGTCGCCGGGTTGAACATCTCGCTGCTGAACGTCCAGCTCAGATCCAGCTCACCGCCGAAGACTTTGCCGTCCAGCGCCAACGGGCTGCCCAGCGGGCCGGCCATGTTGACTTCTTCGCCGCCGGATTCGCTGGTCGGCACGAACAAGGCATCGTCGCCGGCATCGAAGCTGCCGTCGAACTGGCCGAGGTAGTTGAAGGTCAGGCGCGGTTTCGGCAAGGCTTGCAGCGCTTGCTGTGCAGCGCCGTCGCCGAGGTGCACGAGGGCACCGAAACCGATGCCTTTGTTGGGGATCGCGCGCAGTTGCTCCTTGATCTGCTTCAGCGAAGCGCCGAGGTCGGCGACCGGCGCCAATCGCGCCGGGAACACGCTGGTGAACCAGCCAACGGTGCGGGTCAGATCAACGTTGTCGAACAGGTCTTCGCGACCATGACCTTCCAGTTGCACCAGCACACTGTCGTCGCCGGTCCAGCGCACCATCACTCGCGCCAGCGCGGTCAGCAGCAGGTCGTTGACTTGCGTGCGGTAGGCCGCCGGAGCTTCCTGCAACAGTTGACGGGTCAGGGTTTTGTTCAGTTGCGTGCGGATCGATTGCGCCTGATTGTGTTGCTGACCGGCGTGCGGGTTGTCGCAAGGCAACTCAGTCGAAGCGCCTTGCAGCTGTTGCTGCCAGAAACCCAGTTCGGCCTGCAACGGCGCGCTCACGGCGTAGTCTTGCAGCGCCTCGGCCCAGGCTTTGACCGCACTGGTTTTGGCCGGCAGTTGCGCAGTCGCACCCGCCAGAATCTGCCGATAAGCGCTCTGCAGATCTTCGAACAGAATCCGCCACGACACGCCGTCGACCACCAGATGGTGAACCACCAATAACAAGCGTTGAGTGCCATCAGCGAGGTTCGCCAGCACCGCGCGGATCAGCGAACCGTCACTCAGTTGCAAGCTGCGCTGAGCCTGATTGCCCAGCGCTTCGAGCGCCGCGACATCGGCGACCTCGACTTGCCACAAAACGGTTTCGCCCGCTTGCGTCGCGACATCGCGGTACTGCGCCGACCAGCCTTGCGCCTGTTCGGCAAAGTCCAGACGCAGGCTGTCGTGATGCGCTACCAGTGCGTCCAGTGCTTGTTCGAGCACTTGCGCGTCGAGTGCCTGGGTCGGTTTGAGCATCACCGATTGGTTCCAGTGATGACGATCCGGAATCGGCTGCGCGAAGAACCATTGATGAATCGGCAGCAGCGCCGTTGCGCCGGTCACCGGTTGTTGATCGATCAGTTGCAGCGGCTCGCCGGTTTGCACCACGGCGGCCAGCGCCTGAATGGTCTGATGCTGGAACAGATCTTTCGGGGTGAAGCGCAAACCGGCCTGACGAGCGCGGCTGACCACTTGAATCGAGATGATCGAATCGCCGCCCAGCTCGAAGAAGTTATCGCTGAGGCCGACGCGTTCCAGCTTCAACACGTCCTGCCAGATGGTCGCCAGTTGCTGCTCCAGCGCGCTTTGCGGCGCGACATAGACTTGCTGCAATTGGCTGACATCCGGCTTCGGCAGGTTCTTGCGATCGAGTTTGCCGTTCGGGGTCAGCGGCATGCGCTCCAGACGCAAAACGTAGGCTGGAACCATGTGTGACGGCAGCGTTGCTTTGAGCTGCTCACGTAATTGCTCGGCGAAATCTTCGCGCGGCGAGTCGCTGACCACGTACGCGACCAGGCGTTTGCTGCCGGCGCTTTCCTGCGCCACAACCACCGCTTCGCGCACGCCATCAAGGGCTTGCAGACTGGCTTCGATCTCGCCGAGTTCGATGCGGAAACCACGGATTTTCACCTGATTGTCGATACGTTCCAGATAGTCGAACGTGCCGTCAGCGCGCTGTCGCACCAGGTCGCCGGTGCGATACAGCACGCCGCCGTTGCGGCTGAACGGGTCAGCGACAAAACGCTCGGCGGTCATCGCCGGGCGGTTCAGATAACCCCGCGCCACACCACTGCCGCCCAGATACAACTCACCGGCCATGCCTTGCGGCAGCAGGTTCAGATCGGCGTCCAGCACATAGGCGCTGCGATCACCGATGCGGCTACCAATCGGCGCGTACGCGGCGCCGCACGGTTCGTCGCGAGCGGCCTTCCAGATCAGCGGCGTGACCACGGTTTCGGTCGGGCCGTAACCGTTGATGATGTACTCGGGATTCAGCGCACGCTTGACCCGTTCAAAACTGGCATTCGGCACCGCATCGCCACCGAAGCAGTAGATACGCACCTTGGGCGGATTGCCGACCCGTTCGGCGTGCTCGGCCAGTTGTTGCAAGTACACCGGCGGGAATGCGACCACGGTCACGCCGTGCTCGATCATCGCGTTGTAGGTCTGCTCCGGCGTCCACAAGCTGTCGTCGCGAATCAGCAACGAGCCGCCGTGGGTCAGGCTGGTCAGCCAGCGCTCGTGGGCGCCGTCGAAGGCGAACGACATGAAGTGGAATTCGCAATCGCTGTCGCGCATTTCGTAGCGCTCACCGATGGCCAGACAGTGCATGGCCAGCGGGCCGTGGCTGACGCTGACGCCTTTCGGGTTGCCGGTGGAACCTGAGGTGTAAATCACGTACGCAAGGTTGTGCGGATCCAGCGCAACGATCGGGGCCTGCGCCGGGTTAGCGCTGAGGTCGAGGTGATCGAGTTCCAGCACGGTCAGGGTGTCAGCGATCGGCAATTGCGCCGTCACCCGCGAATCGGTCAGCAACAGCGCCAGACCGGAATCCTCCATCAGATACGCCAGCCGCTCGCGTGGGTAACTGGTGTCCAGCGGCACGTAAGCGCCGCCCGCCTTGAGCACCGCCAGCAGCGCGACGATCAAACCTTCGCTGCGCGGCAGCGCGACACCGACACGCACCTCGGCGCCAACGCCACGCGCCACCAGTTCATGGGCGAGACGGTTGGCGCGAGCATCGATGTCGCCGTAGCTGAAGTGTTGGCCGTCGAAAATCACTGCGGTGCGATCCGGCTGTTGCGCCGCCAATCGGGCGTAGCGCTGATGCACGGCGAGTTCGACCGGGTACGCCTGCGGCTGGTTTTCGAGGATCTGCCGGGTGTGTTCCTCAGCCGTTGCCAAGGCGATTTCACCGAGACGACGTTCGGCAGATTCGGCGAATTGCTCCAGCAGGTGCAGCAGTTGCGCGCTGAGACGCTCGACAGTCGCGACACCGAAATGCGTCTGATCAAAACTCATGTGCAGCGCGAGGGTTTCGCCCAGTGTCACGCCCAGGGTCAGCGGGTAGTGCGTCTGATCCTGGTTGGCCACTTCGCCGAACACCACGCCTTGCGCGGTGCCGTGTTGCAGCGCCTCGGAAATCGGGAAGTTTTCGAACACCAGCAGCGTGTCGAACAACGACTCGCCGCCCTGCCCGGCCCAACGCTGAATGTTCGCCAGCGGCGTGTGTTCGAACTCGCGCAGGCTGAGGTTCTGCGCCTGCACCGCCGCCAGCCATGCGGCTACGCTTTGATCCGGACGCGAACCGGCGATCACCGGCAAGGTGTTGATGAACAAACCGACTTGCTGCTCGATGCCAACCAGTTCCGCCGGACGCCCGGCGACGGTGGTGCCAAACGCCACGCAAGCGCTGCCGGTATAACGCTGCAACAGCAGCAACCACGCGGCTTGCACCAAGGTGTTGGCGGTGACTTTCTGCTGCCGGGCAAACTCGTTCAGGCGTTGCGTACGCGCTGCGTCGAGAGCGTAATGCTTGAGCGCATGCCCGCGCTCGGCACGCACCTCACCGCCGCCCGCCGCGGCTTGCGCGAGCACGGTTGGCTCATGGAAGTCGGCCAGTTGCGCCAGCCAGAACGCTTCGCTGACGGCGCCGTCCTGACGTTGCAGCCACTGGATGTAATCGGCGTAACGGCTCAGCGGACGCGGCGGTTGCTGGCCGGCATAACGCTGCAGCACTTCGCCGAGCATCTGCGCGCTGCTCCAGCCGTCCATGAGAATGTGGTGGTTGGTAAAGATCAGGTGATGACGCTGATCGGCGATTTGAATCAGCGTTACGCGCAGCAGGCCGGCCGCGGTCAAATCGAAGCCCTGCGCCAGATCGGCAGCCGTGAAATCCTTCAGTGCTTGCGTGATGTCAGGGCGCGCGCGCCAGTCGAGCAAGGTGTACGGCAACTCGAGACGACGATGGATAATCTGCAGTTGTTCCTGCAATTCACCCTGCCAGATAAAGCCGCTGCGCAGGATGTCGTGGGCGTCCATGGTCGCTTGCCACGCCGCACGAAAACGCTCGGGGTCGAGGCCGTCGACATCGACGCAGAGCTGGTTGATATAAGTGCCGGTGCCCTGTTCGTACAACGTGTGGAACAGCATGCCCTGCTGCATCGGCGACAGCGGATAAATGTCTTCGATGCCGGCGGCTGGCACTGCGATCGCATCCAGTTGCGCCTGAGCGATGTGCGCCAGCGGGAAGTCCGACGGCGTGATGCCCATGCTTTCCGGCAGGCAGCAATGGTTGATCAGCGCTTGCAGTTCAGCAGTGTATTCGTCGGCCAGACGGGCGATGGTCGCCTCGTTGAACTGCTCGCGGCTGAACGTCCAGCGCAGGTCGAGTTCACCGTCGTAAACCTGGCCTTCGACGCCCAGCCAGTTGTCCAGCGGCGCATCGAGACTTTGCTCCAGCCCGGCGCGCTCACCGGCCGGGCTGAACAGTGCGCCCTCCTCGGCATCGAAACTGCCGTCGAACTGGCCGAGGTAGTTGAAGGTGATGCGCGGCAGCGGCAGCGTTTTGAGCGAGGCTTGCGCCGCGTCGTCGCCGAGGTAACGCAGCACGCCAAAACCGATGCCCTTGTTGGGGATCGCGCGCAGTTGTTCCTTGATCTGCTTGATCGCGTCCGCCAGCGAATCCGCTGGGGTCAGGCGCACCGGGAACAGGCTGGTGAACCAGCCGACGGTGCGGGTCAGGTCGACGTCGTCGAACAGGTCTTCGCGACCGTGACCTTCCAGTTGAATCAGCGTGTCGGCGTGACCGCTCCAGCGGCAGATCACCCGCGCCAGCGCCGTCAGCAACAGGTCGTTGACCTGCGTGCGATACGCCGCCGGCGCCTGTTGCAGCAGTTGTTGGGTGAAGGTTTTGTCGAGGCGGCTGTGCAGCACCTGAGCGTGGCGACTTTGCAAGCTGCCCTGCGGGTTGTCGCACGGCAGATCCAGCGCCGCGCCGTCGAGTTGTTGCTGCCAGAAACGCAGCTCGGCCTGCACCGCGTCAGTCGCGGCATAGGCTTGCAGATGCTCGCCCCAAGCCTTGTACGAATTGGTTTTGGCCGGCAGTTTGATGCTCGTGCCTTGCACTGCTTGCTGATAAGCCTGTTGCAAATCTTCGAGCAAAATCCGCCACGAAACACCGTCTACCGCCAAGTGATGCACGGCCAGCAATAGACGCTGACCGCCATCGGCGACGGTCGCCAGTACCGCGCGCAACAGCGGGCCGTTTTGCAGGTTCAGGCTTTGCTGGGCCTTGGCGTACAGCCCGTGCAGATCATCAGCGTCGACACGGTCAGCCGTCCACAACAGCTCAGGATCCGTCGCGACCGGCGCCACTTCTGCACGCCAACCCTCAGCGCTTTCGACGAAGCGCGACCGCAAAGCATCGTGCTGCACCAGTAAGGCATTCAGCGCTTGCAACAGCGCCTCGGCATCCAGAACTTGATGACTGCGCAGCAGCACCGCCTGGTTCCAGTGGTGACGCTGAGGAATCTCGTCGGCGAAGAACGTCTGCTGGATCGGCAGCAGCGGCAACTCACCGCTGACCGGGCCCTGATCGATGCTTACAGCGACATTGCCTTGCTGGGCGACGCTGGCCAGACCTTGCACGGTCTGGTGCTGGAACAGGTCGCGCGGGCTGAAATGAATCCCGGCCTGACGCGAACGGCTGACCACTTGAATCGAGATGATCGAGTCACCGCCCAACTCGAAAAAGTTGTCGGTCAGTCCGACCTGTTCGAGCTTGAGCACGTCCTGCCAGATGGCTGCGATTTTCTGTTCCAGCGCACTGCGCGGCGCGACAAACGCTTGCTGCATCTGGTTGGCGTCCGGCGCCGGCAGTGCTTTACGATCGAGTTTGCCGTTGGGACTCAGCGGCAATGCACCGAGGAACAACAGCTGCGTCGGCACCATGTAATCCGGCAGGCTGTCCTTGAGTTGCGCTTTGATCGCTTCGCGCTCGGCACCTTGGGCCTCGGTTGAAGCGGCAACCACAGCGGTGTCTTTCGGCACCACGTACGCCACCAGTTGCAGGCTGCTGCCACCCTGCACCGCCAGCACCACGGCTTCTTTCACGGCATCGAGTTCTAGCAGACGTGCTTCGACTTCGCCCAGTTCGATACGGAAGCCACGGATTTTTACTTGATGGTCAACGCGGCCAACGTATTCGATCTGGCCATTGGCGTTAAAACGCGCAAGGTCGCCGGTGCGGTAAAGACGTGCGCCGTTAGTGGAAAACGGATCGGGGATAAAACGTTCAGCGGTCAAATCCGCGCGCTGGAAGTAACCCCGCGCCAGCAACTCACCGCCCATCAGCAGTTCACCAACCACGCCAATCGGCGTCGGCTGAGCGTCGGCATCCAGCAGATAGGCATGACGTCCCGGCAATGGCTGACCTATCGGCATGGTCAGCGGCAACGGCTGACGACCGAACACGTAATCGCTGCAATCCAGCGTGGTTGCGGTGACGGTGACCTCAGTCGGGCCGTAGGTGTTGAGCAACTTGACGTGCTCCAGCCCGGCCACCCGCCAGGCCTGCACACCTTCCGGCGGCATTGCTTCACCACCGCTGTGAACCTGACGCAGCGCGGCGTAATCACGCGGGCCGGCGGCGGCGAATTCCTTGGCAATCATGTTCCAGTAAGCGGTGGTCAAGTCCATGACCGTGATGCCGTGTGCAACGATATTTCGGTACAGGGTTTCGCTGTCCCAGACTTCGTTGCCGCGCAGCACCACCGAGGCGCCGCAGGTCAGCGGGCCAAACAGTTGCTCGCCGAAGGCATCGAAGTTGAACGTGGCAAATTGCAGCGCGCAATCGGCGGCGCTCAAGGCGTAGTAATGCTGCGAAGCGAAGGCGTGTTTGCTCAGTGCACCGTGGCTGATACCGACACCTTTAGGGCGGCCGGTGGAGCCCGACGTGAACATCACATAGACGAGGTTATCCGCCCACACCGCGCGTTGCGGATTGCTGTCGTCGGTAAATTCCCACGCTTCGGCTTGATCGAGGCACAGGCTGCGCACGTTATGCGGCACCGGCAGACGTTCGAGTAAATGGCTTTGCGTCAGCAGCAAACGACTGCCGCTGTCTTCGATCATGCACAGCAAGCGGTCGCGCGGGTATTGCGGATCCAGCGGCACATACGCGCCGCCAGCCTTGAGCACGGCGACAATGGCGACAATCAGCTCCAGCCCGCGATCAACCGCAACGCCGACCAGCACTTCCGGGCCGACGCCCTGCGCCAGCAATGTGCGAGACAGACGATTGGCGCGGGCGTTGAGCTGTGCATAAGTGAGTTGCTGACCGTCGAAAATCAGCGCGATGGCATCAGGTGTTTGCGCGGCCTGCGCTTCGAACAGCTCATGCACCGGGCGCTCGCTCGGCCATGTTGTGTCGTGACGACCCCAGTCCTGAGTCAGTTGCTCAAGCTCCTGCGCTTGCAGCAAACCGATCTCGCCGACCCGTTGCTGTGGATCGCTGACGATGCTGTGCAGCAGGTGTGTCCAGTGCCGCGCCATGCGTTCGATGGTTGTGCCGTCGAACAGGTCGCTGGCGTAGGTGAACGCAGCGTGCAACTGGCCGCCCTTTTCGTAGGTATCCAGGCTCAGGTCGAACTGGGTGCTGCGACTTTCCCATTCGATCACGCCGAGTTCCAGACCGCTGCCGACCTTGAGGGTGGTGACGTCAGCGACTTCCGGCTGATGGTTGTACATCACCTGGAACAGCGGGTTGTAACTCAGGCTGCGCTCCAGTTTCAGCGCCTCGACCAGCCGTTCGAACGGCAGATCCTGATGCGCCTGAGCACCGAGCGCGGCTTCCTTGAGCGCGCTGAGCAGATCCGCGAATGGTGTCTGGCCATCCAGTTGCACGCGCAGCACCTGAGTGTTGACGAAGAATCCGATCAGGCCTTCGATTTCGCGGCGATTGCGATTGGCGATGGGCACACCGACGCGCAGGTCGGTCTGCCCGGTGTAACGGTGCAGCAGAATATTGAAGGTGCCGAGCAACAGCATGAACAGCGTGACGCCATGCTGCCGGGCGACGCCGCGCAATTGCTCGACCAGCGCCGCCTCCACTACGTGCTCATGGCGACGGCCGCGATTGCTCGGCAGAACCGGACGCGGACGGTCGAGCGGCAGCTCCAGCACCGGATGCTCGTCACCCATTTGCGCCAACCAGTAATCGAGTTGACGCTGCTGCTCTCCCGCCTCCAGCCAACGCCGCTGCCACAGCGCGTAATCGCTGTACTGCACCGGCATCGGCGCCAGCTCGGCCACTTGCCCCTGATCGTGGGCATCGTAAAAGCGACAGAATTCGTCGATCAACACGTTCATCGACCAGCCATCGGAAACGATGTGGTGCAGGGTCAGCAGCAGCACGTGTTCCTGCTCGGCCAGATGCAACAGACGCACGCGCAGCAGTGGGCCGTTGGCCAGATCAAACGGCAGCAGCGATTGCTCTTCGGCTGCTGCTGCTACGCGTAATTCACGTTCGTCAGCGGGTAAATCGCTGAGGTCGACGCGCTGGATCTCCAGCGGTTGTTGCAGCGGCACTTGCAGCAGGCTGTCATCGGGCTGCTGCTGGAACACCGTGCGCAAGGTTTCATGGCGCTCGATCAGGCTGGCGAACGCTTGCTCCAGCGCCGGCTGATTCAGCCGCCCGCTCAGGCGCACCGCCGCCGGCAGGTTGTACGCGCCGCTCTGCGGATCAAGATGCCAGAGAAACCACATGCGTTGCTGGGCATAAGACAGCGCCTGCCGATCCTCGGCCTCGACCCCGGCCGGAATCGGAAACCGCGAAAAATCCACCCCTTCCCTCTGCAAGGCAGCGAGGAACATCTGGCGCTTTTCCAGGGGCAACCCGATAAACCGGCGAGCGAGTTTCAGGGAGTCTTCTGCATTCATTTCTTGGCATCCGGATCAGTAGGCAGGCAGCACAAAGGCACGTCGTCCCTATAAAACGAATGCAGACCGGAAAAATTAGCGATTGAGAACAACTATCAGACAGGGATCAATACAGAACTGTAGGAGCAAAGCTTGCTCGCGAAAGCGCTGTATCAGTCACCTTGGAGGTCGACTGAGGGCCTCATCGCGAGCAAGCTTTGCTCCTACAGGTTTTGCGGTGAATGGGGTTAGGCAGTCGCGGCCATGGCGTGGCGGCGATGGTGTATGTCGAGCTGGTCTTTGATCACCTTGAGCACTTTGGCTTCGTGCTCATGAATGAAAAAGTGCCCGCCGGCGAGCATGTCTACGGAGAAACTGCCCGAGGTTTCCTTGCTCCAGCCGATCAATTGCTCGGTGGTGGCGCGGTCAGACTTGCCGCCGAGCACGTGCACCGGGCAGTTGAGCAGTGGGCGTTGCTGCGGCTCGAATTTGCCGCACAGCAGAAAATCGGCGCGCAGGATCGGCAGGGTCAGGCTCATCAACTCGTCATTGGCCAGCACTTCTTCGCTGGTGCCATTGAGCGTGCGCAGTTGCTCGATCAGTTCGGCGTCGGTCTTGGCGATGGCAAAGCCACGATCGTAATCGGCGCGCTGGGTCGGCGCCGCCGTGCCGGACGCGAACAACGCCACCGGCTCAGGGCAACCCAGGGCCCGCAGTGCATGGGCCATCTCACAGGCCAGCAACGCACCGAGGCTATGACCGAACAACGCATAAGGCGTCTTCAATGTTGGCTGTAACTCCCTGGCCAATTGCATCGCCAAGGCGCGCATATCGGTCTGCAGCGGCTCGTCAAAGCGCGCACCACGCCCCGGCAGCTCCACCGGTTTGAGCTGCAGCCATTGCGGCAACTTCGGTCGCCAGCGGCTATAGACCATCGCACTGGCACCGGAATACGGCAGGCACAGCAAAGTCAGCTGGGTCACCACACTTCCCTCAAAAAAATTCGTCTGTAGAGAGAAACGGTTGACTGCCCGGGCAAATTAGTCGACGCCGGCTAAATCGCCCACACAGGTGCTCGTTAACCGTTCAGATAAAACCAATAACGAGGGTTCACCGTGGATCTGCAGAGCATCCTGAGCAAACTGTTCGCCAATGCCGGCGCCGTCGGTATTGAAGGTGTTTTCCAATTCGTTTTTAACGCGCAGCAGGCTTATTGGTCTGAGGTCAAGGCCAGCAGCCGCACCGAGGCTGGCCGCCATGCGAGCCCGGACGTGACCATTGAAGTCGCGGAACAGGATTTTCTCGGGATCATGGCCGGCATGGCCAACGTCGAGGAACTGTTCGCCAGCGGTCGCCTGAAGATTGGCGGCAACATGGGGCTGGCGACGATGCTGCCGCAGATCATCGACCATGCTCGAAACGGTGGCGGTGCGGTCGCTGAAAAAGTCGACATGAACAAGCGCTACCCGACACCGCCGCGCTTCAGCGAAAAGCTCACCGCCAGCCTGCCGCCCCAGGTCAACGTCGAACGGCGTGCCCGCGAGGAGCTATCGGTGACTGAGTTCAAAAGCCGTTATTTGCCCCACGGCATTCCCGTGGTGATCAGCAACGCATTGCACGACTGGCCGCTGTTCAAACTCAGCCGCGAAGAATCGCTGGTGCATTTCGCCGAGCTGCAAGGCATCACCCGCCATGGCGATTACGTGAAGAAAACCTTCTCCACCGAACGGGATTTTCGTTCGACGTCGATGGCCGATTTCATCGCTTCGCTGGACAGTCCGGCGGTCAAAGGTGCGGACGGTGAGCCGCCCGCCTACATGGGCAACAACATCTTGCCGGCGGCGTTGATGCAGCAGATCAAGTACCCGGCCTACTTCGATGCGTCGCTGTTTATTCCGCCGCGAATCTGGATCGGGCCCAAAGGCACACTGACGCCGCTGCACCGCGACGACACCGATAATTTGTTCGCGCAGGTCTGGGGGCAGAAAACTTTCACCCTCGCTGCGCCGCATCACCGAGAAGCCCTGGGCACGTGGTCGACAGCACCGGAGGGTGGACTCGATGGCTGCGATTTCAACCCGGATGCGCCGGACTATCAGCGCTTCCCCAAGGCGCGCGACGTGACGTTTTTGCGGGTGACGCTGGAGGCTGGGGATTTGCTGTTCTTGCCGGAGGGCTGGTTCCATCAGGTGGAGTCGGTATCGACGTCGTTGTCGGTGAATTTCTGGGTGAATTCGGGGCGGGGGTGGTAACCCAACAATCCACGCCTCTTACACCGTACTTGTGGCGAGGGGATTTATCCCCGTTGGGCTGCGAAGCAGCCCCTAATCCATGCAACTCATTTTTCCAGAAGTACCGAGCCCTCTGACTTCGGGGCTGCTGCGCAGCCCAACGGGGATAAATCCCCTCGCCACAAAGGCTCCCCCAACCATCCAGAGATCGCGGGGTTATTTAAGGTGGCGATAACTTTGCACGGCTGAGCCAAGCACCACTGCGCCCGCGACAATCGCCAGCCAGAACCCGCTGCGCGCGCCAAAGGCATCCACCAGTGCGCCAGAACCCGCCGCACCAATCGCCACGCCGATACTCAACCCCGTCACCAGCCACGTCAGGCCTTCGGTCAACTTGGCCGGCGGCACGATGCGTTCAACCAAAGCCATCGCCACAATCAATGTCGGCGCGAAGAACAAACCAGCGACAAACACCGCCATGGCCAGCCCGACGATATTGCTCGCCAACAACAGCGGCAATGTCGTCACCGCCGTCGCCACGCCGCCGTACAAAAACAAGCGTGGCAGCGGCAGTTTCGAGCGCATCGCACCAAACGCGATGCCGGCCATGCACGAGCCAATCGCGTACACCGATAAGACAATGCTCGCCGCCGCCGGCTGCCCCTGCTGCTGGGCAAACGCGACGCTGACCACATCGACCACGCCGACGATGATGCCCATGGCGATCATCAGCGCCAGCAACAATTGAATGTCGGTCGAGCGAATGATCGAACCCTGATGCTGCAACTCACGCGGATGCACCGCCGGTTCAGTGCTGCGCTGGGCGACGAACGCCGTGACACCAATCGCCAGCGCCAACAACGCGGCCAAAGGACCGGCCTCGGGGAAGACCGCGACGCACAGACCAACTGAAAGCGGCGGACCGACGATAAAACACACCTCATCCAGCACCGACTCCAGCGCGTACGCCGTCTGCAATTGCGGCTGACCGCGATAGATCTCGGTCCAGCGCGCCCGCACCATCGCCGACATGCTCGGCATGCAACCGGCCAGCGCGGCAAACACAAACAGCGTCCAGACCGGCGCCTGCAACCGCGTGCACAGCAACAACAACAAAAGCGCCCCGCCACCGATCAACGCCGACACCGGCAGGATCCGCCGCTGACCAAAACGGTCAACCAGCCGCGACACCTGCGGCGCGCAAAACGCCGTGGCCAAGGCAAACGTCGCCGCCACGCCACCGGCCAGCGCATAACCACCCTTCAACTGCGAAAGCATGGTGATCACGCCGATGCCCGTCATGGAAATCGGCATGCGCGCGATCATCCCGGCCAGGACAAAATTTCGAGCGCCGGGGGCGTTGAACAATTCGCGGTAGGGGTTTGCCATCGGTTACAGCCTCATCAAGGGCCGCCAAGTTGCCATAGGGTCGGGTGGCGTGGAAGTGGGGAATTGTTGGTGGAATGTGAAGGCTTTGCAGCTCATCCCGAGCGCCGTTGGCACCTCGACCATTCGTCGCAAAATCGTGCGCACCTGTCAGGTCTGACAGGTGCGCTTCTCGGGCAAAAAGCGCTTTTATAAACGCTGCTCAATGACAACGACTGATCGCTTTCACCGCCGAAGGAGTTCGCCATGAATCAGTCCACGAACACAGCTCTATCGCGCGCCGCCGTACCGCCCTTTGTTGTCCGCACACTTGTTTGCCCGCCCCCGACACGCATTGATGAAGCGCTGGGCCGGGACGTCAACAAGCGTCTGATGGCATGGATAAAGCGCATAGGTATCTTTGCCGGCAAACAGGAAAAAATTTGCGCGAGCGACTTTGGGCGCTACGCAATGTTGTGTCATGCAGACACCGATGATCCCGACAGATTGCTACTGGCAGCGCAATGTTTCGCGGCGTTGTTCGCGGTGGACGATCATTATTGCGACGATCAATCGTTGGGTGGCTGCCCCGAAAAAGTCGCCGAGAAGTTGTCATTTGCCGTCACCGGAATAGACCCGGTCTACTTGCCTCCCCCCTACAAAAAAGAACTCCTGCAACAGCAAAGGAACGATCCCGTGTTGAGAGGATTGCTCGCGTACATGAAGCGGGTTGCACACTTCTGCACACCCTCGCAGGTCGCCCGCGTGCGACAAATCACCATCGCCATGTTTGTCGCCATGGCGGCCGAGGGGCCGTGGCGTCTCTATGGCACAAAGCCAACCATCGCCGAATATCTGGCCAGCCGGCAGGTCAACAGTTTTTGGCCTTGTCAGGTGCTGATCGATCCCATCGGCGGCTATGAGGTGCCGGCCAATGTCTACGCCAAGCCAGAGATGCAACGCGTTTGCGCACTGGCGTCCCTCGCCACCACGCTGCTCAACGACTTGTATTCGGCTTACAAAGAACACCTCAACGAAACGGGCGATTTCAAACTGCCCTACTTGCTGGCGGCCAAACATGACTGCTCGCTGCAGGAAGCCATCGACAAAACTGCGGATATTCATGATGCGGTCATGCGCGAATACGTGGCGCTGGAACAACGGCTACTGAAAGGAGCCGACCCTTTAGTGCGGCGTTACCTGACAGGTTTGACCACGTGGATTGCGGGCAACCAGGAATGGCATAAACACAGCGCGCGGTATCGTATTCAGGCGTGAGGAAGGTCAAAAGTCCTGTAGGAGCTGCGGCACGCTGCGATCTTTTGATCTCGCCTCTGAACTCTCAACGCCCCAGACCAGTCAGCTAAATAGGCCCTCACTCAAGGCGCGCCATCGCATGCACATCTCCATCACCGGACAAGTAGCCCTGATCACCGGCGCCAGCTCCGGCATCGGCCACGCTGCCGCCAAAGCCCTCGCCGCTGCCGGTGCTGCGGTGGTCATCAATTACAACCGTCAATCAGAGCCCGCTGAAGCACTGGCCCGGCAGATCATCGCCGACGGCGGTCAGGCGCTGGCCATCGGTGCTGATGTTTCCAAGGAAGCCGATGTCGAACGACTATTCGCCCAAACCCTCGATGCCTTCGGCTCGCTGGACATTCTGATCGCCAACTCCGGGATGCAGAAAGACGCGCCGGCGGTGGATATGTCGCTGGACGACTGGAACGCGGTGATTGGCGTCAACCTCACCGGGCAGTTCCTCTGCGCCCGCGCCGCGCTGCGGATTTTCAATCGTCAGGGCGTCCGCGAAGGGGTCTCCCGCGCCGCCGGCAAGATCATCCACATGAGTTCGGTGCACCAACGCATTCCTTGGGCCGGCCACGTCAATTACGCGGCGTCCAAGGGTGGCGTCGATCAGTTGATGCAAACCCTCGCGCAGGAAGTCAGCCATCAACGCATTCGCATCAACGGCATCGCGCCGGGGGCGATTCGCACGCCGATCAATGCCGCCGCGACGACCGGCGATGCTGAACAAGAGCTGCTTAAACTGATTCCTTACGGCCGTATCGGTGATGTCGAAGACGTCGCCAACGCGGTGGTTTTCCTCGCGTCCGACGCCTCCGATTACATCGTTGGCACCACCCTGTTTATCGACGGCGGCATGAGCCTCTATCCGGAGTTTCGCGGCAATGGCTGAGCATCACCAAGAACGACAAAGCCCCATCGACGCCCACGGCATCATCGGCGACATGCGCAGTGCAGCGCTGGTTAACGATCGCGGCAGCGTGGATTTTTTCTGCTGGCCGGAGTTCGACAGTCCGTCGATTTTCTGTTCATTGCTGGACACGCCGGAAGCGGGGATTTTCCAGATCACGCCGGACTTGCCCGATGCGCGACGCGAGCAAATTTACCTGCCCGACACCAACGTTTTGCAAACCCGTTGGCTGAGCGAACGTGCGGTGGTTGAAGTCACCGACCTGCTGCCGGTGGGTGACAGCGAGGATGATTTACCGGTGCTTATCCGTCGGGTTCGCGTAGTCAGCGGCGAAGCGACTTTTCACGTGCGCTGCGCGGTGCGCCACGATTACGCGCGGGCCGACACGCGTGCACGGATGGACGAGCAAACGGTGATTTTCAGCGCCGAAGGTCAGCCGTCACTGCGCCTGGCCTCGGATCAAGCGCTGCAGATAGACACCAATGCAGCGGTCGCTTCATTCACCTTGAAGCAAGATCAAACCGCCGCATTCCTGCTCGGTGGCGAAGACGATCCACGCTTCGAGGAAGGCGCCGCGCAACTGTGCATGGAGCGCACGCTGAAGTTCTGGCGCGACTGGCTTGGCCAGTCGATCTATCGCGGGCGCTGGCGAGAAATAGTCAACCGCTCGGCCCTCGCGCTCAAGCTGCTGACCTCGCGCAAACACGGCGCCATCCTCGCTGCTGCGACCTTCGGCCTGCCGGAAACACCGGGCGGCGAGCGCAATTGGGACTACCGCTACACGTGGATCCGCGATGCTTCGTTTACGGTCTACGCGTTCATGCGACTGGGCTTCGTCGGCGAAGCCAACGCCTACATGGGCTGGCTGCGCGGACGGGTCAGCGATTGCCACGGGCAACCGATGAAACTCAACATTTTGTATGCCATCGATGGGCAACAGGAATTGCCGGAAACCGAACTGGATCATCTGTCCGGGCACGGCGGCGCAAAACCGGTGCGTATCGGCAATGGCGCTTACGATCAGATCCAGCTCGACATCTTTGGCGAGCTGATGGACGCGGTGTATCTGGTTAACAAGTACGGTGACGCGATTTCCCACGAAGGCTGGAAGCATGTGCGCGAAGTGGTCGATCAGGTCTGCGAAACCTGGCAGACCACCGATGTCGGCATCTGGGAAATGCGCGGCGAACAGCACCACTTTCTGCATTCACGATTGATGTGCTGGGTGGCGCTGGATCGGGCAATTCGTCTCGCCTCGAAACGCTCGCTGCCGGCACCGTTCGCGCAATGGGATCAGACCCGGCAGGCGATTTACGCCGACATCTGGGACAACTTCTGGGACGAAGAGCGCGGTCATTTTGTCCAATACAAGGGCGGCACCGCGCTCGACGGCTCGATGCTGTTGATGCCGCTGGTGCGTTTCGTCAGTGCCAAGGATCCGCGCTGGTTGTCGACCCTTGAAGCGATTGAAAAACATCTGGTGCGCGACGGCATGGTTTATCGCTATCGCAACGATGACGCCAATATTGATGGACTGTCCGGCACCGAAGGCGCGTTCGCCGCGTGCTCATTCTGGTACGTCGAATGCCTCGCCCGCGCCGGGCAGGTGGAAAAGGCGCACCTGGAATTTGAACAATTGCTGAGATACGCCAATCCGTTGGGGCTGTACGCCGAAGAATTCGACAGCCACGGGCGGCATCTGGGCAACACGCCGCAAGCGCTGACGCATCTGGCGTTGATCAGTGCGGCGAGTTTTCTGGATCGCAAATTGAATGGGGAAAAGAGTGAGTGGCAGCCGTGATGTTCGACGGGGGCTGTAGGAAATACCCCACGAGCACACGGATTTGTAGGACTGATACCGACATTTAATCAGCCAATACAAATCCCCTGTGGCGAGGGGATTTATCCCCGATGGGCTGCAAAGCAGCCCCAAAACCCTCCAACTCATTCCCCCAGAAGTACCGAGTTGCCTGACTTTGGGGCTGCTGCGCAGCCCATCGGGGATAAATCCCCTCGCCACAGTTTGAGCCAGCCCACGGACTACAGCCGTTCAACATTGCCTCCCCCACACACCGCACTCACACCCTGAAATACCCTGTTGCCAGCCGTTACATCCCCCCCTACCATCAAACCCAACGGGCACAGCGGAGCTGTCCAACAAAACCCGAATTTCAAGGAACCGGAATGACCCAACACGTCCAGCGCCCCATCAGCTCGCCGCTGCGCAGCGGCCTGACCCGCACCCAACTCTGGGAAGACGCCGACAAAGGCCTGATCAAATGCTGGGAAATCGGCCGCCAGCGCGCCACGCGCTTCCCCGACCTCGCCGACAAATGCCTCGCCAACGAACTGCCGGTACTCGGCTGGAAAGGAGGCGTCAGCCGCAGCCTGAAAAAACTCGAAAAATTCGGCTCACTGAAATACCTCGCACAGTGGCAAGGCTTGCGTGGGGAGGATCTGGATATTGATCTGGGTGAGGAACGCGCACTGACGTGCTCGCGGACGAAAATGGTGGTGACGTTTACGCCGGATCGGACGAAGTATTTCAATCAGGTGGCGGAAACTGAGGCTTAAGGAGAAGCATCGATGGTCGATTTACATCAGGAATTTCAAAACAGCCGTTTCTTTCACGAAGCGCGGATCGACAGGCGTTCGGCGGATGCGCTGGCCGGGCGGCGTGCCGATCGCCATCATCAGTGAAGATCATTGGCAGAAGGTGCTGTTCGGATAACAGGAGCCCGGGATGAGTGGAAAAGCGATTCTGTTGTGCAAAACCGCCAGCCTGACCATTGCCTATGAGGTGCATGGCCCGGAAACCGGTGTACCGGTGATCCTGCTTCACGGCTTCCCCTATTCCCCTCGCGCTTACGACGAGATCGCGCCGCTCCTCGCCGCTCAGGGTTACCGAGTCATCGTTCCGTACCTGCGCGGTTACGGGCCGACTCGCTTCAACGATGCAAAAACACTGCGCTCAGGCCAGCAAGCCGCACTCGCTCAGGATTTGCTGGATTTGATGGATGCACTCTCCATCGAACAAGCCACGCTCTGCGGTTATGACTGGGGTGGTCGCGCGGCATGCATCGTCGCGGCGTTATTTCCGGAACGGGTGCGCGGCCTAGTGACCGGTGATGGCTACAACCTGCAGGACATCCCCAACTCGATTCGACCGCTGGATCCCAAGACCGAACATCGGCTCTGGTATCAGTATTACTTTCACACGCCACGTGGCGTTGAAGGCCTGAAGCAAAATCGTCGGGAGTTTTGTGAATTGCTATGGAAGCTGTGGTCACCGACCTGGTCGCGCAGCGCCGAGCGTTATCCCCTGAGTGCGCCAACCTTCGACAACCCTGATTTCGTTGACGTGGTGATCCACTCCTATCGCCATCGCTTTATGTATGTCGCGGGAGATTCGGCGCTTGAGTCGATGGAAGATTTGCTGACTCGACAACCGGCCATTAGCGTACCGAGCATTTCTTTGTGCGGTGCCGACGACGGTGTCGGCCCTGC
This sequence comes from Pseudomonas sp. NPDC088429, assembly GCF_044753305.1. Classification (NCBI taxonomy): domain Bacteria; kingdom Pseudomonadati; phylum Pseudomonadota; class Gammaproteobacteria; order Pseudomonadales; family Pseudomonadaceae; genus Pseudomonas; species Pseudomonas sp. NPDC088429. The sequence goes on from NZ_JBIVMX010000013.1 coordinate 104,962, forward strand.
ACCACAAGAGGATGAAGACGCGGAGCATTTCTCTGGTTTTTATGAGCGGCGCGTGTTGTCCGGTGTCGGGCATAACATTCCCGAAGAAGCCCCCGAACAAACCCTTAAGGCATTACTGGATCTGTTGCAGCACTGACCGAAAATCGCTCGCGATAGGCCTGCGGCGTCACGCCGATGGCGCGCAGGAAACTGCGGCGCAATGTCTCTTCACTGCCAAACCCGCAATTGGCGGCGATGCGTTTGACCGGCAAACCGGTGTCACTGAGCAAGCGCCGCGCCGTCTCGACGCGGATCAATTCGATCGCGCGCGCCGGGGTCTGGCCGGTGTCGGCGCGGTAGTGGCGGACGAAGCTGCGTTCGCTCATCCCGGCTTGCTCGGCGAGGGTCGGGATGCCGAGGTCGCAGGTGAGGTTTTCGGCGATCCACGCGTGCATTTCATCAAAACGATTGCCCTGATTTTGCAGCGACAAGGTCACGCTGAATTGCGATTGCCCACCGGGTCGTTTGAGGAACACCACCAGATGCCGGGCGACGTCCAGGGCGATGTCGCTACCGAGATCTTCTTCGACCATTGCCAGTGCCAGGTCGATGCCGGCGGTGACACCGGCGGACGTCCAAACGGGGCCGTCGTTGATGAAGATCGGATTGGCCTCGACTTGCAGTTTCGGATGTTGCTGGGCCAATTGTTCACAACGAGTCCAGTGCGTAACCACGCGGCGACCGTCAAGCCAGCCACTCGCCGCCAGCAGAAACGCGCCGGTACATACCGAGGCAACCCGCCGGCATTTCGCCGCATGCTCGCGCACCCAATCCACCAGCGGCACGTCTTCGGCCGCAGGATAAATGCCCCAGCCACCGGCGATGATCAACGTGTCGCTCGCCTCTTGCGGCAATGGTTCGGCCAACACCGCCAGCCCCGCCGACGACATCACCGCCCCGCCGCCGCTGGCGATCACCGTTGGTGCATAGGGAATCGGCAAGCCGCGCTGGCGGGCGATGTCGTTGGCCGAGGCGAACACTTGCAAAGGCCCGGTAACGTCGAGGATCTGCATGTTGGCAAACGCGAGTACGTGGATGGATTTGGGCATTTGGCGTAATTCGTGGGGTTATTGGCGTATGCGCCAGAACCTACGCGCCTACAGTGAAGCCGTCCACCCCTTTTCATGGAGCAAGAACGATGACGCTGCAGATCGGTTTTCTGTTGTTTCCGCAGGTTCAGCAACTCGACCTGACCGGGCCTTATGACGTGCTCGCCTCGCTGCCGGACGTGCAGGTGCATCTGATCTGGAAGGATCTGATGCCGGTCACCGCCAGCACCGGTTTGCTGCTGAAACCGACCACGACATTTGAAGATTGCCCGGATCTGGATGTGATTTGTGTGCCGGGTGGTGGCGGTGTCGGCGTGTTGATGGAGGATGAAGCGACGCTGGATTTCATCAAGCGACAGGCTGCTCAGGCGAAATACGTCACGTCGGTGTGCACCGGGTCGCTGGTGCTGGGGGCGGCGGGATTGTTGAAGGGTAAACGCGCGACCACGCACTGGGCGTATCACGATCTGCTGCCGACGCTGGGGGCGATTGCGGTGAAGGATCGCGTGGTGCGTGACGGTAATTTGTTTACCGGCGGCGGCATTACGGCGGGGATCGATTTTGCCTTGGTGTTGGCGGCGGAACTGGTGGGTGCGGATACCGCGCAACTGGTGCAGTTGCAGCTGGAATATGCGCCGGCGCCGCCGTTTGACTCGGGCAGCCCGGAGACGGCACCGAGCGCTGTTGTCGATGAGGCCCGCCTGCGTGCTGCGCCTTCGTTGAAATTGCGCACGGAAATTACCGAGCGTGCGGCGGCGAAACTCAACTTGCGCTGATCCCTAACCCTACACTAATCCCTGTAGGAGCTGCCGAAGGCTGCGATCTTTTGATCTTGATCTTGAAAAGCCAAAATCAAAAGATCGCAGCCTTCGGCAGCTCCTACAGGTTGTGTGTCCGGTTTGCCGCCACACCTTCACTTGTCCCCACGCCCTCCCCCGTGTAGAAAGCCTTTCCACAAAATGTGCACAAGGACTTTCGATGAAGGCTTTGCCATGGCTCTATCTGGCCCTTCTCAGCCTCGGCTACGGTTTGGCGTTGAGCCACGGCCAGCTCGGCTGGTTGGCGTTGATCTCGCTTGGGCTACTGATGTTCGCGGGCTTCGCTGTGCGCCAGCAACAGGTGCCGGTCGGGCGGTTTCTCGGTCACGGTCTGTTCATCGTGCTGGCGTTAGCGCTGGCGCTGCACTGGTTGCCGGGCTTCTCCAGCGCGCGGGTTATCGATCCGCAACGCTTCACCGATGATGCCGTGCCATTCGCGATGTACCTCAATCTCGACAAACCGCTGATTGGTTTCTGGCTATTGCTGGTCTGCCCGTGGATTGTCGCGCGACGCTCGTTGCGACTGACGGTCTACGCCACCGTCGTCGCCCTGACCTTGAGCGTGATCCTCGCCCTCGGCGGCGCGGTATTGCTCGGCGTGATCGCGTGGGCGCCGAAGTGGCCCGATCAGGCCTGGCTATGGGTGCTGAACAATCTGCTGCTGGTGACGCTGGTCGAGGAAGCGCTGTTTCGCGGCTATATACAGGGCGGTCTCAGCCGTCGTTTCAAAAACCTGCCTTACGGCGAAAACCTCGCCCTACTGCTCGCCTCGTTGATTTTCGGCCTGGTGCATGTGGGTGCCGGTTGGCAGTGGGTGTTGCTCGCGAGTCTGGCCGGTGTCGGTTATGGCCTGGCCTACCGTTTCGGCGGACTGGGCGCGGCGATTGCCACGCATTTCGGCCTGAATCTGCTGCACTTTGCGCTGTTCACCTATCCGATGCTCGCCGGTTGAAGCAATGGCCGTTTTGCGACGCCATTCTTGAATCTGAAAAATAATTTCAATAAAACGCCGCGACCGCCGACAACCTTTCAAAGCCTTGCGGATTGAAAAGCCATGCGTAATAACCAGCCCATCACACAACGCGAACGGACGTTCCCGGCTCAGCAGCGGTTGATTTCCACAACCGACGCCAAGGGCGTGATCACCTACTGCAACGACGCTTTCGTTGAAATCAGCGGGTTTTCGCGTGAAGAACTGATCCGTGCGCCGCACAACCTGGTCCGTCACCCCGACGTCCCGGCCGCGGTGTTTTCGCACATGTGGGGCACATTGAAACAAGGCTTGCCATGGATGGGCATTGTCAAGAATCGCTGCAAGACCGGTGACCATTACTGGGTTAACGCCTACGTGACACCGGTGTTCGACGGCAATCAGGTGGTCGGTTACGAGTCGGTGCGGATCAAACCCACCGCCGAACAGATCCGCCGCGCCGAAGCACTCTATCAACGCATCAACCAGGGCAAGTCGGCGATTCCTTCCAGCGATAAATGGCTACCGGTGCTGCAAGACTGGTTGCCGTTCATTCTGATCAGCCAACTGAGCTTCGTGATCGGCGCGACCCTCAATTCGCACTGGGGCTTCGCCCTCGCCGCCGGTTTGTCGGTGCCGCTGGGCCTGATGGGTCTGCAATGGCAGCAGCGTGGGCTCAAGCGCCTGCTGCGTCTGGCCGAACAGACCACGTCCGACCCGCTGATCGCACAGATGTACACCGACAGCCGTGGCGCGCAGGCGCGTCTGGAAATGTCGATCCTCAGCCAGGAAGCACGTCTGAAAACCTGCCTGACCCGCTTGCAGGACACCGCCGAACACCTGACCGATCAGGCCAAACAGTCCGACGTCCTCGCGCACAACAGCTCCAGCGGTCTGGAACGTCAACGCGTGGAAACCGAACAAGTCGCCACCGCCGTTAACCAAATGGCCGCGACCACGCAAGAAGTCGCGAGCCACGTGCAGCGCACGGCTGACGCGACGCAGGAAGCCAATCGCCTGACCGGTCGTGGTCGTGACATCGCCGGGGAAACCCGCGAAGCCATTCAGCGCTTGTCGGTAGTTGTCGGCGAAACCGGCCTGACCGTCACCCAACTGGCCAAGGACAGCGACGAAATCGGCGGCGTGGTTGATGTGATCAAAGGCATCGCCGATCAGACCAACCTGCTGGCGCTCAACGCCGCGATTGAAGCCGCACGTGCTGGTGAGATGGGCCGTGGTTTTGCCGTGGTGGCAGACGAAGTGCGTCAACTGGCGCAACGCACCAGCGAATCGACCGGGCAGATTCACGCCCTGATCGCCAAGTTGCAGCAGACCGCGTCCAGCGCCGTGCAAACCATGGAAGCCGGGCATCGCCAGGCCGAAGAAGGTGTGGCGCGGGTATTGGAAGCGGATCAGGCATTGGTCGGGATCAGTGAAGCGGTGGCCAACATCACCGACATGACCACGCAGATTGCAGCGGCGACGGAAGAGCAAAGTGCGGTGGCGGAAGAGATCAGCCGCAACATCAGCAACATTTCGGAACTGGCGGATCAGACGTCGGAACAGGCGCACAACTCGGCATTGTTGAGTGAAGAGCTGACGAAGACGGCGAATACGCAATACTCGTTGGTGGAGCGGTTTAACCGCTGATTGATTGGTTGAAAACAAAAACCCGGATGGCGAGAGCTTCCGGGTTTTTTGTTGTGTCGAATTCCCCCCCCCCAAAGGACGATGGAAAAGGGAGCCGATCTGTGTGCATTTCTGAATTTGAGTACGGCTCGGCATCTCAAGTCGGCGCACCTCGCACATTCACCTCGGTCAGTCCCCTCTCCCTCGGGGAGTGGTTAGGGTGAAGGCTGTCATGGCCAGCGTCCAAAAAATGACAGACAGCGAGCAGTTGATTCAGACCTTCGCGACCTTGTCTAGCTGTCAGGTCTTACAGTAGACGCCTTGCACCAGAAGAACATCATGAACAGGCAGGCTGAACAGCCTGTCTTTCATCCATGTTCACGAGAAGGATTTCACTATGAGCGCACAGAGCGTTTTCATTCCGAAGCAAAAAAATATTGTGGCAACCACTGAAGACTTCCATTGGAGCCTGGGATCAGAACCAATCTATGCAGAGGCCGCTGTGGCTCACTACAGCAAATATGAAGTGACGGGCGAAGAAAGCTGGGTTTTCTTCGCCAGCATCGGCTCGGACGAGGAAAAGAACTACTTCAGTTTTCTTTTGAGCGTTCCCTACCTCGATCAGGATCTTATGGAGTACACCTACAAACTGGGCGCCGACGACAGATTTCATGTTTCCCACAGTCACTGGATTCCGGCGCCTCCCGGGTTTTCCGGTGTCCGGGTGGTCAAGGCGGATAATGCGGAACTGACAATCAGACTGAATCGAGCAAAACGAACGGTGACAGGTGACTTCGTTGCCACCTTTAAATCTGAAGGTTACCGTTTGGCACCCAGTGGCCACTTCGAATTGACGCTGCTGCATCCGGAATTTCTTCACATCCGCGCGCAAGACACTTAACCAATGCCCGCGATGCGTTTAGAGGACAGCGCTGCGCAGAAGTCATACTCCTGCGCAGCGATTGTCGACAGTTAATCGCGTGGCACAACGTTTTCAAGTGCCTGATTGACCGCCAACTCCCCCAGCATCACAACCTGCGCAATGCCCAACAGCGTATTGCGGCTGGGGCCTTCCAACATCCCGGCGAAGTCACCGAGCATGACCGTGGCCGAGGCCAATGACTCACAGGCATTCGCCAATAAGGATTCGGTGTCGGTTTGCGGATTAACCATGAACATGCTGCTGGGACTATAAGGCGTGGCCATGATCTGCGCGGGTGCGAGGTAATGGTCGAGGGCGCGTTCGGCGGCGGCGTGGAGCTTCCTTGAATCGAACGATTCGTACGGTGAAGCCGGATCTGTGACCGGCGGTTTTGTGGTTTCGGACATAAGCTGAAACTCCTCGAAGCACTGCGAAAAAATGACACCGTGTAGGAGCTGCCGCAGGCTGCGATCTTTTGATCGGCTTTTGATTGTTAAAGAGCAGATCAAAAGATCGCAGCCTGCGGCGGCAGCTCCTACAAGGGATCGTGGCGGGATCGCTAGTGCGGCAAGCGGCGACCATCCAGGACTCGATTGACCATGAGCTCACTGAGGATGAAACTCCAATTCGAAAAATGAGAGCCATCACCCTCGCTACCAAACGGCGGGTGGCGGCCATGCGCGGGTTGGTAGACCGGTCGAATTGGGAAACCCGGCGCTCACGAATGAGCCCCACGCATGTCCACCATACAAAGCGACGCTCAAAAAAGAGACCGCATTGGAGGTGTCGCAATATCCACAACTCAAAACGGGCTACCAAACCCGATCACTGTTTTTCAGTGACAGGGAAACCATATAACCCGGCCTATAGTCGTGTATGCCGGCGGATTCTGAGGTACGCGTAGGTAACGGCGCAAGGCGTTGTAGGGCTTGTGGCGTAACGGTTTGTGTAATTTAAACATCTGTCAGCAATCATGTTTAACAATGCGAAATGCCGAAAAATGTTCAACCCGTTTTCTGAAACGATTAAACAAAATCGCTCAACCTGAAAATGCATCCCGCGCCATCGCAGCCATCAAAGGACGATATTCCAGTGCCTACACATCTGCGCTCCATGTCCTACAACTCGATCAGAATCCGCCGACTTGCCCATCTCTGAGCAGGGTTCTACTGTTTGCCGCTCAAAATTAATTCACATAAGCTGGTCAGCATGAATACACATCCTTCGGAGGCTCCGATGGCCACCACCCGAAAAACCGACAAACCCAACAAAAAAGATGTCCGTGATGAACTGACATTCCTTGATGTTCGGCAAGCCGCGCGTGATGGGCAGAAAGTGTTCGATAAATTTGTGATTACTGGCAGGCTGCGATTTTTTTGATTTTGAAGAACCACACAGCGAAGGCTTCCGGTTCTTTATTGCTTGGCTGAAATTGATAGTGCCAGGCAGACCGCTTTCGCGAGCAAGCCCGCTTGTATGGTAGGACTCGAAGGGGTGGGTGGGACCAAAAGCCAGCTTCTGACTGTTAGCCCAGTACAGACTGT
>NZ_JBIVMX010000014.1:0-32974 GCF_044753305.1 Pseudomonas sp. NPDC088429
TATAGCCCGTCGATACGCGCTTATCCCGGTTACTTGCCTGCGCTTGAATATGGTTCCGATGTTGAAGTGCGCAAGGTTCGGTCAAATGGGGAAATCAAATGGAAAGGGCAGCTGATTTTTCTAGGAGAGGCTCTGATTGGAGAGGACATCGCGCTGAAGGAGGTGGCTGATGATGCTTGGGAACTGTACCTTTGCAGCCACTGTTTAGGCAGGCTTGAAAGGGGCGCCAAACGCGTTTCAAGCCTGTAAAGGTGTAAACGATGTCCCCGGTCTAATTTGTAAAGGATGTACCGGTCTCTACAGTGAGGGCCAACAGACCCCGCAACACTTTTTATCTGTATATCCATACAGATAAAAGTTGCCCCGCAGCGCAACAAAAGCCATCCTGTGCACCTCCCAAACAACGATCAACGATGGTGGTTATGCGGCTGTACCTCTGTGAAAAACCTTCCCAGGCCAAAGACATTGCGGCCGTACTCGGTGCCAAGCGCCGGGGCGACGGCTGCTGGCTGGGAACGGACGTCACAGTGACCTGGTGCATCGGTCATCTGCTGGAAACCGCGCCGCCGGATGCCTATGACGCGCGCTACAAGCGCTGGGTGCTGGCGGATCTGCCGATCATTCCGGAAAAATGGAAGATGACCGTCAAGCCGCGCACCGCCAGCCAATACAAAGCGGTGAAGCGTCTGCTCGGCGAGGCCAGCGAGCTGGTCATCGCCACCGATGCCGACCGTGAAGGCGAAATGATCGCCCGCGAACTGGTCGAGCACTGCCGCTATCGCGGGCCGATTCGGCGCTTGTGGCTGTCGGCGCTGGACGAAGCATCGATCCGCAAGGCGCTGGCCGCGCTGAAACCGGGTGCCGAAACCTTCAGCCTGTATCACTCGGCGCTGGGGCGATCGCGGGCGGATTGGCTGATCGGCATGAACATGAGTCGGCTGTTCACGCTGCTGGGGCGTCAGTCGGGTTATCAAGGCGTATTGCCGGTGGGCCGCGTGCAGACACCGACCCTGCGTCTGGTGGTGGATCGCGACCGCAGCATCGCCGATTTTGTGCCGGTGCCGTTCTGGGCGATCGACGTGGATCTGCTGCACAACGGCACGCCGTTCACCGCGCAGTGGCGGGCGCCGTCGGATGCTTGTGATGATCAGGATCGTTGCCTCAATCAAGCGTTGGCTCAGCAAGCGGCGGCGGCCATCGGCAATGCGGCGACTGCCCGAGTGGTCAAACTGCGCATCGAACGTATGCGCGAAGTGGCACCCCTGCCCTTCGATCTCGGCACGTTGCAAGAAGTCTGCTCGAAGAAACTCGGCCTCGGCGCGCAGGAAACCCTCGACATCGCCCAGGCACTCTACGAAACCTACAAAGTCGTCACCTACCCGCGCAGTGATTGCGGTTACCTGCCGCTGAGTCAGCACAGCGAGGCGCCGGGGATTCTTGCGGCGTTACGCCAGGCCGACCCGAGCCTTGAAGCGTTGAACGGCTTTCTCGAGCCTCAGCGCAAGTCGCGGGCGTGGAACGACGCCAAGGTCAGCGCTCACCACGGCATCATTCCCACAGCAGCAGCGAAGAACCTCGAGCGCCTGACCGGCAAACACCGAGCGGTCTACACGTTGATTCGCGCGCGCTATCTGGCGCAGTTCCTCCCCAACCACGAATACGATCGCACTCAGGCCGACTTCGATTGCGCCGGTGAAGCGTTGCGCGCGGTGGGCAAGCAGATCATTGAACCGGGCTGGAAGCGCGCATTGCCCGAAGCACTCGCACCGGCCAAGGGACGCGAGGCGCCAGCACCGCAAACGCTACCAGCGCTGAGCCAAGGTGTTGAGTGCGCGGTGGCCGACGTGAAATTCAAGGATCTGTGGACGCAGCCGCCCAAGCCTTACACCGAAGGCGATCTGATCAAGGCGATGAAGAATGTCGCCAAACTGGTGGAAGATCCGCTGCTCAAGCAGAAACTCAAGGACACCACCGGGATCGGCACCGAGGCTACTCGCGCGTCGATCATTCAGGGATTGCTTGATCGTGGTTATCTGGTGAAGAACGGCAAGGCGCTGGCCGCCACACCCGCCGCGTTCAGCCTGATCGACGCCGTGCCCCGCGCGATTGCCGACCCCGGCACCACGGCGATCTGGGAACAGGCGCTGGACATGGTGCAAAGCGGCGAGATGAGTCTGGAAGAATTCGTCACCAAACAAGCGGCGTGGATGAGCAAGCAAGTGACACGCTGCTCCGCGCTGAGCCTGACCATCAGCGGCCCACCGCCGACCGGCAAAGCGGCGACACCGTGGAAGAAAAAGCGTAAATCCACCCGCAGCCCAGCCAAGCGCACAGCCAAATAAACTGATTTGCCGCGACCTTGTGGCGAGGGGATTTATCCCCGCTGGAGTGCGCAGCAGTCCCCTGCTTTTTAAGAGTCAAAAGAGGGGTTGCTGCGCAACCCAACGGGGATAAATCCCCTCGCCACAGAGTACAGAGTCCACACTGGGGGAATGCCATTGCGGAGCTGACGCCATGCCCACCATCACCCTCCACCCCGCCCAACGCGACGACCTCGACACCGTCAACAATCTCATGCAGTTCTACCTGCACGATCTCAGCGAATGGCTCCCGCTAAAATTCGCCCACCACGGCTTCTTCCCCAACCAACTCGAAGAAAGCTACTGGCGCCACCCCGCCACCCAACCCTTCCTGATCCACGTCGACGACGAACTCGCCGGTTTCATCATCGTCGACAACCAGACCCACCTCCCCAACGCCGAGCACAACATCAGCTATTTCTTCCTCGCCCGACGCTGGCGTGGCCAGGGTGTCGCCCAGTTTGTCGTCTCCACCCTCTTGAGCCGGATCCCCGGGCAATGGCAAATTTTCCATATAGACGCCAACCTGCCTGCGCAACGCTTCTGGGCCGGGCTCATCCCTCGATTGAGCGGTGGCGAATTCACCCGACAGCAGGGTGAAGTGGACGGTTACCCTTGCAACTTTTACGTCCTGCACGCACCTTTTTCCGTTGCTTGAACGGATCCTTTCTCATTCCAAAACAGCTTTGTCCGACAATATGTAGTGAGCAAAAATAATCACTACATAACTGTTGACGGCGTCGTTTTGCTTTTGCATGATGAAGACGTTCCCCGATCGGGAACATCGGTAACACGCTTGAGCAAACTCGTCTGACCGCCGAGTTGTTTTTTCCGGATACACGCTGCCCACAAGGCAGATTGAAGAAGCTGACCTGGCCTGAACGTCCAGTACAAGGACGAGAAGCGCTGGCGAAAATTCTCAAGACGCTTGTGGTCGACGCTGCACAGGTCGGCAAGGAGCCTCCCGGTTTTCGCTGCTTCTCCTCGTTGTGACGCTATTGCGTAGCAGTTATTCAACACGACTACATGCAACAGATGCACGACCCCGAATTTCAACGGGCGAGCGCTGACGTCCTGGTTTCGGTGCCAGGGATCAACTAACCGATGGGCTACCTGTATTAGCGAATCAACTTTGAAAGATAACCAGACTGGTCAAGGGGCAACATTATGAATCTGAACAATCAACCTACTATCGAAGAACTGGCTCGTATGTTCGCTGCGCAAAAAGACAGCCACGACAGCCACATTCTGTGGATCAGCAAATCGGGTCAGGTGCATATCGACTGCCTGGCGCCCCACGCTGGTGAAGACGAGTTCGACCAGAACAACCAGAACCTGCTGGCCCGCCTGAAGATGTACCGCCGCGGCCACGGCTATGTCGGCAAGAAAGCCGCGGCCGATCGGGACTTCATCGGTAATGTTCTGCAAACGCTGAAACAGGCGTGGGAATCGATGCAGAACAAGAACGAAGTTCGGGTGATTGATCGGTTCTGCTGATTCACTACTTTAATAATTGAAAGGGCTTGCTTCCTTATAAAGAAGCGGGCCCTTTTTTGTTCGCTTTATTGATATGGCTTGACTGGAATTGTAGCCCCTCACCCCAGCCCTCTCCCGAGGGAGAGGGAGCCGATTTGTGGTGCTTTCAAAATATGAGTTCGGCACAGCATTTTCAGGTCGGCGTAACTTGCACAAAAACCTCGGTCAGTCCCCTCTCCCTCCGGGAGAGGGTTAGGGTGAGGGCATCTCCCGCTCCAACACCATTTCAACAAACGCCACCGCCGCCGCACTGTGATAATTATTCCGTCGCCGCAACAACGCCGCGCCCCGCTGCGGCGCCTCACTCGCCACCCGCAACCGGCGTAGCGCTCGATCCTCCGTGGCAATCGCCTCCGGCAACATCGTCGCCATCGGCGAATGCCGAACCACTTCCAGCAACGTACTCACCGAATTCACCTCGATTCGCACTTTGGGCGTAATCCCGTGCTGACGAAAATACTCATCCACCGATAACCGCGTAATGAAATCCGACGCCAGCAACGCGAAATCCAGCTGCGCAATGTCATCCGGCGCCAGCACCGCAGTGCTCTGATACAGCGGATGCTCACGCCCGACCATAACCCCCAACGTCTCAGTAAATGCCGGAATGCACTCTATGTCCGGACTGCGCACCGGCGTAAATGCAATCGCAATGTCCAGCGAGTCATCCACCAATCCCGCCTCGATGTCGTCCATCGACAATTCGAAAATTTGCAGATGAATCCCCGGATACCGCGCCGTAAAGTCGCGCACCAACGGCCCGACCAGATACGCCATAAACGTCGGCGTCATCGCCAGGCGCAAGCTGCCGCGCGACAGATCTTTCACGTCATGCAACGCGCGCTGCCCCGCCTCCAGCTCAACCAACACCCGCCGCGCGCATTCGATGTAAGCCTCGCCGGCATCGGTGGGTTTGACTGTGCGCGACGTCCGATCAAACAGCGTCACGCCAAGGGTTTCTTCCAGTTGGCGGATTTGCTGCGACAGCGTCGGCTGCGACACATGCAGCGCCTCGGCCGCACGGGTAAAGCCGCCGTGATCGGCAACGGCCAGCAGGTATCGCAAATGTCGCAGCAGCATGGGGCACACCATCTATAGGCAGGGCTTATGCGAAGCATTGTATATCGATCTTGGACGCTATGGATCAATCGGCAGAAGATTGCTCCCACACAGCAAGCCAACCCTGAAAGGAGTGACACCATGCAACAGTCCCACGCCTACAACGACGCAAGCCTGGCCCTGACCACCCGCATTCTCGACATCAAGGCGCGCAAAAATCTCTCATGGCAGGATCTTGCCGACGGCACTGGTCTGAGCCTGGCCTACGTCACCGCTGCCCTGCTCGGCCAGCATCCGCTACCGGAAAATGCTGCTCAGGTCGTCGGCGACAAACTGGAACTGGACGCCGATGCGATTGCATCGCTGCAAATCATTCCGCTGCGTGGCAGCCTCAGTGGTGTGCCGACCGACCCGACCATCTACCGCTTCCACGAGATGATTCAGATCTACGGCACCACCCTCAAAGCGTTGGTTCACGAGCAGTTCGGCGACGGCATCATCAGCGCAATCAACTTCAAACTCGACATCAAAAAAGTCGAAGACCCGGAAGGCGGCTCCCGCGCCGTGGTCACCCTCGACGGCAAATTCCTGCCGCTGCGTCCGTTCTGATCTACCCCGGCCCGCACCCCGCGTGCGGGCCATCCGATCGCCCCTGAAGAGGACACGCACATGAAAGCCCTGATCGACGGTTTCTTGAAATTCCAGCACGAAGCCTTTCCGCAACGCAGCGAACTGTTCAAACACTTGGCGACCACCCAACAGCCCGGCACCTTGTTCATCACCTGTTCCGACAGCCGAGTCGTGCCGGAACTGCTGACCCAGCAAGAGCCCGGCGAGCTGTTTGTGATCCGTAACGCCGGCAATATCGTGCCGTCCTACAGCCCGCATCCGGGCGGGGTTTCGGCCACGGTGGAATACGCGGTTGCCGTGCTCGGTGTGACCGACATTGTGATTTGCGGGCATTCGGATTGCGGCGCGATGACCGCGATCGCCCAGTGCAAATGCATGGATCACCTGCCCGCCGTCAGCGGCTGGTTGCAGCATGCCGAGTCGGCGAAAGTGGTGAATGAAGCGCGAGCGCATGCCAGTGATGCGGCGAAGTTGAGTTCGATGGTGCGCGAAAATGTGATCGCGCAACTGGCGAATATTCAGACGCACCCGAGCGTGCGCCTGGCCCAGGAGAAAGGCCTGCTGAATCTGCATGGCTGGGTGTACGACATCGAGACGGGATCGATCGATGCGCTGTCGTCGGATCGGCGCACGTTTGTGCCGTTGGCGGAACAGCCGGCGACGTGTGCGGTTTACGCAAACAGCGCTGACGCAGCCTGAAACACCCCTGTAGGAGCTGCCGAAGGCTGCGATCTTTTGATCTTGAAAACCAAGATCAAAAGATCGCAGCCTTCGGCAGCTCCTACAGAGAGCGAATCGTGTCGATGGGGGTTAGCGTTTTACGCTCAGGTCGATCTGGCTCATGCGGCTGCGCACCGTGAACACGCCATCCCCCGAAAGAATCGCGCTGCGTGCGAACAAGCGCCCACTCTCCCAGTTCGAAAGCCCCAGTTCCGGCTTGTTCAGCGCGTACTGCCCATCGACCCAACGGGTGATGCCATTGCCCACAAACGGCGCATTCACCGCGTTGTAAAAACGCTCTTGAACCGCCGCATCTTCACTGATCAACGACACCGTGAACTGCGGGCTATAGCGGTTGAACAGCGCAATTGCCTGATCCAGATCGTCAACGATCATCAGGCTGACTTCCGGGGTTTCTTCCCATTCCCACTCGCGGCCCAATGCCGATTGCGCCAGCGGTTCAGCCAAGGCTTCAGTCTGATAACCCTCGGCGCGATACACCTCGACCGTCGCGTTCTGCCACTCGCTCGGCAGGCAACTTTCGCTGCCCTCGACGATGTGCAATTTGCAGCCCTGACCGCGTGCGGTGCCGGCCTGCTGCAGCGCATCAAGAAACAGCGGCACCAATTCTGCTGCACGCTCACGCTGGATCAGGCAGACGTTCAGCGTGTTGCACACTTTGCGATCCAGCGAATTACGCACCACCGCGGCGAAGCGTTTGGCGTCGGCGTCACGATCGGCAATCAGCCACGCCCCGCCCGTACCGTGCAGGCTGACGGCGGTGCCGGCCTGCTGGGCGATGCTACCCAATTGACTCACCGCACGACCCGAGCCGCGCGCCACGGCCAGCGACAAACGCCGATCGGCAAACATCGCCCAACCGGCGGCGTGGTTGACGCTTTCCACCAACGACACTGCGCCGGCCGGCAAACCTGCCTCGGCCAGCGCTGGATTCAAGGCGTGGGTGACGATGGCTTGCGCGGTGCCCAAGGCATCGCTGCCAATGCGCAGCACGGCGGTGTTGCCGGTGCGCAATACGCCGGCCGCGTCGGCGAACACGTTCGGTCGACCTTCAAAGACAAATGCGACGATGCCCAGCGGTGAGACCACTTGCTCAACTTTCCAGCCATCGTGCTCGACGCTGCTGATGACTTTGCCACGCGTCGCGGCGGCATCACGCCAGGCGCGCAGGCCGGCGATCATGTCGCCGCGCATGCGTTCGTCGGCGAGCAATCGGGTGGTGGAACGGCCGCGGGACTTGGCACGTTCGATGTCGGCCAGGTTCGCCGCTTCGATCTGCGCCCAGCACTCTGCGGTTTCCAGACGCTGTGCGAACAGGTCGAAAAACTGGCTGATGGCTTCATCAGTTACTGCCGACAACGCAATGAAAGCCGAGGCCGCGCGTTCGATCGCCACCGAGGCGGCTTGTTGATCAACTACGGGAATCAGCAACAGCTCGCCACTCACCTGCTCGACCAGCAGGTGGTCTCCGGGCTGAAACCGCGCGGCCAGTTCGGGGCTGACCACGGTGACGCGGTTGCCAGCGAAAGGGATCGGGGTGCCAGCGACGAGACGTTCGAGTGCAAGAGACATGAAGCGGATTCACCATGCAGGGAGCGGCCGGAAAATGTATAGGAACACCCTCCTCCCAGGCAACACAAAACCCTTGTAGGAGCAGAGCTTGCTCGCGAAGACGGCGTGTCAGGCAACGGGTTTGTTGAATGTCAGGACGCTTTCGCGAGCAAGCTTTGCTCCTACAGATTGTGGTGTTTGGTTTAGAACACTGACCAGCCAATTCTGGCGCTGAGCATCTCCAGCGCTGCCATCCCCGCCAGCGAGTTACCCGCAGCATTCAGCTCCGGCGACCACACGCACACCGTGAATTGCCCCGGCACCACCGCGACAATCCCGCCACCGACGCCGCTCTTGCCCGGCAAACCCACGCGATAAGCAAAATTGCCCGCCTCGTCATACAGCCCACTGGTGGCCATGATCGAGTTGACCTGCTGAGTCTGCCGCCGCGCGAGAATCTGCTCGCCGCTGTGCTTGCAAAAACCGTCGTTGGCCAAAAAGCAAAACGCCCGCGCCAGATCGATGCAGTTCATCCGCAGTGCGCAGTGGCTGAAGTAACTGCGCAGCACTGCTTCAACGTCGTTGTGAAAGTTGCCGAACGATTGCATCAGATACGCCATCGCCGCATTGCGCGCGCGGTGCTGGTATTCGGACTCGGCGACTTTACCGTCGATCATGATCTGCGGGTTGCCCGACAGGCGCCGCACGAAGTCGCGCATCGACAGGGTCGGCGCGGCGAAGCGTGATTGGTTGATGTCGCAGATTACCAACGCGCCGGCATTGATGAACGGATTGCGCGGGCGGCCGCGTTCGAATTCCAGCTGCACCAGCGAGTTGAAGGGCTGGCCCGACGGCTCGTGGCCGAGGCGTTCCCAGATCGCTTCGCCGGAATGTTCGATGGCCTGCACCAGGCTGAACACCTTGGAAATACTCTGCACTGAAAACGGCGTTTCGGCGTCGCCGGCGCAGTACATTTCGCCGTCGTTGCCGTACACGGCGATGCCCAATTGATTGGACGGCACAGTGCCGAGGGCGGGAATGTAGTCAGCCACCTTGCCTTGCCCGATCAGAGGACGGACAGCGTCAAGGATCTCGTTCAACAGCGCTTGCATGCCGGGTTCCGAAGTCTCGCCCCATGGGATTGCGGGGACACTGGGGCTAGACGCTGCGCGAGCAAATCAGATCACAGTTGCCCGTGTAGGAGCTGCCGCAGGCTGCGATCTTTTGATGTTGCCTTTAAGAGACAAGATCAAAAGGTCGCAGCCTTCGGCAACTCCTACAGGGGAAATTGTTGAGTCAGTGTGCGCGGTCGAGGCCGGCGAGCAAGGCGCTGTCGCGGCTGTAGATGTCTGGCGCATAGCGCACGTGGCCGTCGCTGCCGACTTGCGCCGTCCAGTAAGTCATCAGGATCGGCACCGGCGCAGATAGACGAAATTCGTGAGTCGTCCCGGTCGCCAACAGCGTTTCCGTGCGGGCCTTTTCTGCTGGACTTAACAGCAAGTCCCGCAATTGCATCGGGTGTTCAACCCGCACACAACCCGAGCTGAACGCCCTTGGCCCCTTGTCGAACAGCGCTTTGCTCGGCGTGTCATGCAAGTACACCGAAAACGGATTGGGGAAGCGAATGACCATCTGCCCCAGCGGATTACGCGGGCCGGCGTCCTGACGCAAAAGGATGTTGCCGGGATTGTCCCAGTCCACATCCGCCGCGGCCAAAGGCTGGCCGTTGGCATCGAGCACTTGCAGATTCTGACGGCTGAGGAAAGTCTGATCCTTGCGGATCGCCGGCAGTTTGTCTTCTTTCCAGATGGTCGGCGGCACCGTCCAGGTCGGGTTGAGGGTCAGGCGCGTGACGCGAGATTTCAGCAGCGGTGTCTGCCGCTCGGCGCGTCCGACCTGGGTACGGGTCTGCCACACCGGTTGGCCGCCCTGATACAGGGTTAATTCGGCAGCGGCGACGTTGACCAGCAGCCCATCCGGCTCCATGTCCTGCGCCATCCAACGGAAACGTTCGAGGTTGACCCGCAGTTGCTCGCGGCGAGTCAGCGGGCTGATGTTGAGTTCGGCAATCGTCCCCGGCCCGACCACGCCGTCGGCCTGCAACGAATGGTTGGCCTGAAAACTTTTCACCGCCTCGACCAGCACGCCCTCGTAAGCGTTGCCCGGCGTGCTGCCGGCGTGGGCCAGATAGCCTTCGTTGTACAGACGCTGCGCCAGTTCCGGCACGCGTTTGTCTTCCATGTCCGGACGCAGCAACGGGCCATTGCCGACCGATTGCCACTGCGGCAAGGCCTTGAGACGTTGTGCGGCGTAGAGGTGACGCAGGCTCTGATACTGCGCGAGGTGTGGACGCGCGCGATCGAAGGCGCCGGGAATGTCCTGCATGCCCGGCACGGCAATCGCCAACAATTCCGCCTGACGGTCACGCGGGGTGTCATCGGCATGCCACAGCGGCTCGAAGTGCGACTGCAACAGGCTGCCGTAATGCAGATCCTGCAGGGCTTGCAGGTAGTAGCGGCTGATGTCGATGTCGGCGCAGAGTTCGCCGTCCTGCGGAGGAATGCTCGCTACTGGGTAGCGTTTTGGATTCAGGCCATCGTCGGCCAACAGCGGCAATTGCGCTTGTAAAGCCTGCAAACGTCCGGATTCGCTGGCCCACACTGGCATCCAGTCCTGCTGTTCATAGAACGCCTGCAACTGGGTCAATGCCGCCACGCTCAGACGCGCAGCAATCGCCGGACAGGCCTGCGGCAGACTGATCAAAACAGCCTGCAACGGACTCTGCGGTTCGACCGGCAACTCGGCCGGTGGCGTCGGCAGCGTCTGCAAGGGCGGCAGCGGCTCATCGGCACAAGCGACAAACGGCGCAGCGAGCAAACAAATGCTCAAGTAGCATGCGTACTTTTTGAACAACTGCTTTACTCCAATCCATGGCCGTCCAGATGACGGTCAACCTTACAACAGGTGTGCTGAACAGTCAGGCTCGATCTTCGGGCGTGGCGGTTATGACTGGGAGTCAGGAGCCAAAGTGCCAAATGAGTAGCAAGTGAGGACACTTTATAAATGTTGACGTTTTTGCGCCGACTTCTGCTGTCCACCGCGACCCTTGTCGCTGTGACCAGTCCAGTTTTTGCCGCCGGCAAACCATCGCCGGTTCTCTACAACAGCCTCGCCCACGCCGCGCCAGAACTCAATCCCCAGGCGCTGAAAGGTGCATTAAGCGCCATGCAATGCGCGGTCAACAATGGGGCGAAGCCGTCCCGCCATCTGGCCGTCATCGATTATTCGCAACCGTCCACAGAACGCCGCTTGTGGATTTTCGACCTGAGCAAACAGAAGTTGGTTCTACGCGATTTGGTGGCGCACGGTTCCAACTCCGGCGAAAACTTTGCCACGCAGTTTTCCAACCGTGAAGGCAGTTACCAATCCAGCCTCGGTCTGTTCCGCACGCAGGAAAGTTACAGCGGCGCCCACGGCTATTCCTTGCGCATGGACGGTCTGGAACCGGGCTTCAATGACATGGCCCGCGATCGCGCCATCGTCATTCACGCCGCCAGTTATGTGAATCCGTTGTGGAGCAAGAAACAGGGACGCATCGGCCGCAGCCAGGGTTGCCCGGCGGTTCGGCCGCAGATTGCCAGGCAAGTGATTGATCGACTGAAGGATGGCCAGTTCATGTTTTCCTGGTACCCGGATCAGCGCTGGCTGAAATCCTCGCCGTACCTCAACTGCCAGCCGCAGCAGGTGGCGAGCATCCTCAGCACCCACGCGAGTTAACCCCTCACCACAAAACCCCTGTAGGAGCTGCCGAAGGCTGCGATCTTTTGATCTTGCTTCTAGAAAAACAGATCAAAAGATCGCAGCCTTCGGCAGCTCCTACAGGGGCGTGTTTCATTACAACTTTGTCATTCAGCTGTCGGTTTGCCGTGCGGATCGCTCGGTAGCCTGATGTTGTCCCGGCGCTAACGCCGATCAACACTAACCACTGAGTGACTGACCATGAAAACCCTCCTGCTCGCCCTCACCACCCTCCTCGCCACCGGTTCCGTGTTCGCCGCGAACATGCCCGATAACGCCGTCATCCATGACAAATCCGCCTTCTACGTCCATCTGGATGTCGACAAAGTCCTCTCCAGCACCGATATTTCTCAGGCCTGCGGTGTGGTTCCGGCGCAACTCAACTACCTCGACCATCAGGGCCGCGAACATGTGCTGAACTATGACGTGCAAGGCAGCGGCTGCATCAATGACCATTGAGAGTGATCGATGAATATTCTGGTTGTCGAAGACGAACCCAAGGCCGGCAATTACCTGCTCAACGGTTTGCAGGAACTCGGCTACAGCGTAAGCCTGGCGCGCAACGGCGCCGACGGTTTGCACCTGGCGCTGGAACACAGCTTCGACGTGATCGTGCTCGATGTGATGATGCCGAAAATGGATGGCTGGGAAGTCCTGCGCCGACTGCGCAAGGAGGCCGACACGCCGGTGCTGTTCCTGACTGCCCGCGACGACATCGCCGACCGCGTCAAAGGCCTCGAACTGGGCGCGGACGATTACCTGATCAAACCGTTTTCCTTCGCCGAACTGGTGGCGCGTCTGCGTACCCTGACCCGACGCGGGCCGATTCATGAAGATGAACAACTGCAAGTCGCCGACCTGCAAATCGACGTGCTCAAACGCCGAGTGAGTCGCGGCGGAGTGCGCATCACCCTTACCAATAAAGAGTTCGCCTTGCTGCAACTGTTCGCCACGCACACCGGGCAGGTGCTCGCCCGTTCGCTGATCGCGTCGCGGGTGTGGGACATGAATTTCGACAGCGACACCAACGTGGTCGACGTCGCCGTACGCCGCTTACGGGCGAAAATCGATGACCCGTTCCAGCTCAAGCTGATCCACAGCGTGCGCGGCATCGGCTACCGTTTTGACACGCAGCCATGAGCGCGAAACGGGCTTATTCCCTGACCCTGCGCCTGGCGCTGGTGTTCGCCCTGCTCGCCTTCGCTTCGCTGGCCGGGCTCGGCGCGGCGCTGTACAGCGAGCTGGAAGAACAGCTGATTCGCCGCGACGACATTTCGCTGGTCAGCCGCGTCGACCAGTTGCGCACCTTCCTTAACGACAGCAACACCCTCGAGCTGATCAAGAATAAACCGGCGCTGTTCCAGAACATGCTCGGCAACCGCGAGGCACTGCTGACCATCGGCGCGCCGGGTGAACCGCCATTGCTGGTGGTCAATCCGGGCAACCTGACCACGCCGACATTGCCAGCGGTGCCGATCAATCACACGATGACTCTGAACGATGTACAGCATCTGCCGAACGTTAACGGCGTACCGTTTTCGGCGGTGGCGGCTGAGATCGACTCTGGTGAACTGGGCAATCTGCAAGTCACAACCGGACGCCTGATGAGCGAACGCACGGCGATGCTCGCCAATTATCGTTTGAGCGTTTATGGCCTGGCGACGTTGGCGGCGCTGCTGCTCGCGGTGATCGGCTGTTTGCTGGTGTATCGCGGTTTGCTGCCGTTACGCCGAATGGCCAAACACGCTCATGGCATCGGTGTCGGCAATCTCGGCGAACGCCTCGACAGCCAGGGCGCGCCACGGGAATTGCTGCCGATGATCGATGCGTTCAACGCCATGCTCGATCGCCTCGCCAAAGGTTTTGCGCAGTTGAGTCAGGTGTCCACCGACATGGCTCACGAACTGCGCACGCCGATCAATAACCTGCTTGGCGAAACCCAGGTCGCCCTGCATCAGAACCGCAGCATCGAAGCCTATCAACAGTTGCTCGCCTCCAATGTCGAAGAGCTGGAACGGCTGACGCGGATGCTCGACAACATGCTGTTTCTTGCGCGCACTGATCCGGCGAGTGCGCTGAGCCAGCGTCAGGAGCTCGATGCGGCGGACGAGATGCAGCGCATTGCTGATTATTTTGAAGGGTTGGCGGCGGACGTTGGCGTGTGCATTGAAGCGCGTGGCAGCGGTGTGATCTGGGCCGAGCCGATGTTGCTGCGGCGGGCGCTGGCGAACCTTTGCGCGAATGCGATCAAGTACGGTGCGGCGGATTCGACAGTGCAGGTTGAAGCGATCGCCGAGCCTGAGGGCAGTTATCTGCGGGTGCGCAACCACGGCGCGACCATTGCGCCTGAGCATCTGGCGCGGTTGTTCGAGCGCTTTTATCGCGTGGATCAGTCGCGGTTGTTCGAGCGCTTTTATCGCGTGGATCAGTCGCGCGAGCGTTCAGCGCAATCGAATGGTTTGGGCCTGTCGATTGTTGCGACGATCATGCAGTTGCATCAAGGCCGGTACAGCGCCAGCAGTGCAGATGGCGTGACCTGCTTCGAACTGTTCTTCCCTGCCCGACAAACCAACACAAATCCCCTGTAGGAGTGAGCCTGCTCGCGATAGCGGTGGTTCAGCCTACCTCTTCATTGACTGATACACCGCTATCGCGAGCAGGCTCACTCCTACATTTGACCGCGGTTCGACTGATGATCAGGGTTGTCAGCATGAGGGCCGTGGCGACCGCAAAGGTGATGTGTAATCCACTGGCGATTGCAGTCGCCGGCGCCTCCGTCGGAGCCCCCGCCGCCAGTGCAAACACCGCGCCCATCACCGCCGCCCCGGTGATCAAGCCCAGATTGCGCGCCAGCCCCAACAGCGCCGAGACTACCCCGCGCTGATCCTGACTCACGCCGGCCATCAACCCGGTGTTATTGGCTGCCTGAAACAACGCATAGCTGACGGCAACCACTGCGATCGGCAACACGTACGCAAACACGCCAAGGCTCATCGGCAACAACGCCAACAGTCCACAACCACAGGCCAATCCCAGCAACGCACCCGGCACGATCCGGCGCGCGCCAAAGCGATCCACCAGACGCCCGGCCGGCACACCGCCAAACGCCGACAACAACGGCCCGACCGACAACACCAGTCCGACCATGGCGCTGCTCAAACCCAAACCTCGGCTCAAGTAAAACGGCCCAACCACCAATGTGGTCATCATCACGGTAGTCACCAATAACGTCAGCAAGAGGCTGCTGCTCAATCGCCGGTCGGCAAACAGCGACAAGCGAATAAGCGGCGCCTTAACCCTCATCTCGATAAAAACAAACAGCCCCGCACCGCACGCGCTGACCAGTAACAACGGCAGGGCCAGGCCTGTCAGCGTCATCGCCAGCGCATAAGCCGCCAGCGTCAACACCAGCACCCCGGTGCCGAAAAAATCAAAGGCAACCCGTGTGCTGGTCGCACGATCTGCCGGCAGATAGCGGAACACCAACCACGCATTGAGCAAACCCAGCGGTACGTTGAGCAGAAAAATCGAGTGCCAGCCGAGATGTGCCATCAACAATCCGCCCAGCGACGGCCCGAGGGTGGTGCCGGTCGCTGACATGGTCGCCAACAAACCCATCGCACTGCCCGCCCGCGACTTAGGCACCGCATCGGCCACCAGCGCGACGGTCAAGGCAAACATGATCGCCGCGCCAACGCCTTGCACCGCTCGCGCGCCGATCAACCAACCCAGTCCCGGTGCCAACGCACAACACAACGAGGCCACGGTGAAAACGCCGATGCCGATCAACAGTAATCGGCGCCGACCGATGCCGTCGCCCAGCCGCCCGACGCTGACAATCAGCGTGGTGACTGTCAGCAGGTAAGCCAGAACGATCCACTGCACCTGTTGGAACGTCGCATCAAACGCCGCCGCCAGCATCGGTAAGCCGGCATTGGCAATGCTGGTGTCCAGCGAAGGCATCAACATCGACAGGGCCAGACTGGTCAGCGCCCAGCGGGCTGAAGTGGCCAGGGGTTCTCGCGGCATCTTTCGCTCACTTGGCAGAGGTGATGCGGCATAGCCTGAACCTCGACAATACAAGGCACAAGACGCATGCTTTGCACTCGATACCTGCATGGAACGCCATGTCATGTCTACGCCCGATCTGAACCTGTTGATCACCCTCGACGTGCTGCTGCGTGAAGGCAGCGTCGCCCGCGCGGCCAAATGCCTGCGATTGAGTCCTTCGGCGATGAGTCGCGCCCTGGCCCGTCTGCGCGAGACCACCGGCGATCCGCTGCTGGTGCGGGCCGGTCGCGGTCTGGTGCCGACGCCGCGTGCATTGGAATTACGCGAACGCGTCAGTCATCTGGTGCAGGAAGCCGAGGCGGTGTTGCGCCCTGCCGACGTGCTCGACCCGACCCGCTTGCAACGCACCTTTACCCTGCGCAACACCGACGGTTTTGTCGAAACCTTCGCCGCCGCCCTGCTCGCACGCATCGCTGAAGAAGCGCCCGGTGTGCGCCTGCGCTTTGTGCAGAAGGCCGACAAGGACAGCACGCCGCTGCGCGAGGGCCGCGTCGATCTGGAGACCGGCGTGATCGACGACAGCACCGACCCGACGCTGCACAGCCGCATTCTGTTTCAGGATCACTGGATCGGTGTGGTGCGTGAGGGGCATCCCTTGAGTTCGGGAAAAGTCAGCAGCAAGCGCTTTGCCGGCGGCGAGCATATTCTGATTTCCCGACGCGGGCGCAGCAGCGGCCCGGTAGACGAAGCGCTGCTCGCACTCGGGCTGACGCGGGACATCGTCACCTCGTTCGGCGGTTTTTCCGCGGCGCTGACGCTGGTGCGCGAATCGGATTTGATCGCCACCGTTCCGGAGCGCCACACCAGCAAACTGCGCAGCGGCCTGCACAGTTTCGCTCTGCCCTTCGAGATGCCGCCGATCAGCGTCTCAATGCTTTGGCATCCGCGCATGGACGCTGATCCGGCACACCGCTGGTTGCGCGATTGTGTGCGTCAGGTCTGCGCCTAACGCGCGTCGCCACCGGCCGGTTTATAGAAGAGGAATTTTTTCGTTTCGGCGGTTTTGCGGTACTCCTTGGCCCAGCTTGGGTGGACGTTGCGGTCGTGGAAGTACAGCGCGCCGCGGGTGCGATCCGGGAGTTGCCGGTTGAGCGCTTTGCCGGCGATTTCCTTGGCCAGCGCGTATTCGGAGTCCTCCTTGACCTGATCGGCCTTGCCATCGCACCACCAGGAAAACTGGCAGCTCTTGGTTTCCGAACCCTGCTTGACCACCGCGCACACGGTGTCAGGAAAACCTTCGTGGCCGAGACGATTCATCACTACGCTGGCCACCGCTTCCATTTCCGGGGTGTCCTTGCCCTTGGCTTCCCAATAGATACTGCGCGCCAGGCAGGTCAGCGGATCATCCAGCGGTGCAGCGCCGGCTGGGTCGACCGCTTGCGCCTCGGTCGGGGTTATCGCTTCGGCTTTCGGCGCCGGTGCGCTGCTGACTTTGTCCGCCGCTTTTTCCTCCAGCACCTGCGCTTTCTCTTCAGCCTTCGCCTTGATCGGGGCCTGATCGGTGGCCCATGCGGAGCCCGCCAACAGGATGCAAACCATACAGCCAGCCAAGCCTTTCAATCCCATGTCAGTTCTTCCGGCAGCGCCCGCTAAGGGCAACGTGTTGCGTGGGTGAGACGCCCGGCTCCCGGGGTCTTCGGTGAGTGTAGACGGCAAAACGCCAGACAAAGTTGCGCAGAAAAAACCGCCGAATGAAGAAAAAGACATTGCACCCACCGGGGGCCTTTCGCGCATCATGGGCGCATTCAGCTCAAGGGAGATTTCCATGCGCTTCATGCCATTCGTTTTACGTTGTGCCGCGTTGTCCGCTGGCGTTGTGTTGGCCATCCCGGCGCTGGCCAGCGATGAATCGCAACTGATCGAGTCGATCAACAGCTACCGCAGCCAGCCGCAACGTTGCGGTTCGCAGGCCTCCAATGAGTTGCCGCCGCTGTCGGCCGAGCCCCGCTTGCGCCTGCCGGCCAGTGGCGCGGTGGATTTGCAGCAAGCCATGGCCAGCGCCAGTTACCCGATGGTCAATGTGCAGGCGATCACGCTGAATGGCCCGCGCGATGCGGCGTCGGCGATGCAGGCGATTCAGGAGAGTTTTTGTCAGGTGGTGCTCGATCCGCAGTTCGTCGATGTCGGCGTCAGCCGCGCCGATCGCGATTGGCGCATCGTGCTGGCGCGACCGCTGTTGTCGGCCAAACTCGGCGATGCGCAAAGTGAAGGGCAGAAACTGCTGGAGCAACTCAACGTCGCCCGCAGTCAGCCGCGCCAGTGCGGTGGTCAGGCCTTCGCCGCTGCCGCGCCGTTGGCCTGGAACGCTGCGCTGGGCACGATTTCCCAGGATCACAGCCGCGACATGGCCAACAACAATTATTTCGACCATAAGGATCGCGACGGCCGCACCCCCGGCGACCGCGCTGAACTGGCCGGTTACAGCGGTCAACTGGTCGGCGAAAACATCGCCGCCGGCCAAGACACCGTGCGCAAAGTCGTCGACGGCTGGATCGCCAGCCCCGGCCACTGCGCCAACCTGATGAACCCACAATACAAAGAACTCGGCGCCGCCTACGCTACCGACCCGAAAAGCAGCGCAGGCATCTACTGGACCGCCATGTTCGGGGCGCAATAACTCCGCGTCCTCAAACACCGCAAAATCCGTAGGAGCAGAGCTTGCTCGCGAAGGCGTCTATCCAGTCGAAATATGCATTGACTGTATTTACGCCTTCGCGAGCAAGCTCTGCTCCTACAGGGGTTTCAAGGGTCATCAATTTGATCGATCGTGCGGTCATTCAAACTGATTGGACGCGCCTTTCTGGCGCTCTTACTCTGCGCCGCCATTGCAGCAACTAGACTCACCGGCGTGGCGCTGCACAACCGGCTGATCCGCCACGCCCCCATGCATAACCAGGGCAGAACAGCATGATCGTCCGACCCAAGATTCATCCCATTGCCATCCTGTTCACCCTCAAGGGTTCGATCGCCAAACGCATCGCGTTGCGCGCGCTGATGATCACGCTGTTGGCGTCGGCCATTGTGCTGGTGGAAATCCTCCATCCGAGCTATTTCGCCAGTGTCAGCGCGACGCCGTTTACGCTGCTCGGTTTGTCGCTGTCGATCTTCATGAGTTTTCGCAACAACGCCTGTTATGACCGCTGGTACGAAGCGCGCAAGGCGTGGGGCGAGGTGATCGTGCACATTCGCTCGATCATTCGCGAAACCCATGTCATCCG
Organism: Pseudomonas sp. NPDC088429; assembly: GCF_044753305.1. Classification (NCBI taxonomy): domain Bacteria; kingdom Pseudomonadati; phylum Pseudomonadota; class Gammaproteobacteria; order Pseudomonadales; family Pseudomonadaceae; genus Pseudomonas; species Pseudomonas sp. NPDC088429. The sequence goes on from NZ_JBIVMX010000014.1 coordinate 18,965, forward strand.
TGACTCCGCCGAGCGCAAGCCGTTGCTGCTCAATCTGTGTGGTTTCGCCCATGCGCTGAACGCCCGGTTGCGCAAAGAAAGCGAAGCGGATGCCAGCAGCCAATGGGTCATGCCCAAGCCGGATCCGCAGACGCCCGATTACAGCGGACGAATTCTGCAAACGGTCGGCCAGCAGTGCTCTGATCTGCATGAAAGCGGTGAACTGACGGAGTGGCGCTACATGCTGCTCGCCAATCACCTGACCAGCCTGACCCAGGCGCAAGCGGTGTGCGACCGGATCAAAACCACGCCGCTGCCGTTTCCCTACACGCTGTTGCTGCATCGCACGATTTATCTGTTCTGCATCCTGTTGCCCTTCGCCATGGCCGAACCGTTGGGCTGGTTGACGCCACTGTTCACAGCGATTGTCAGCTACACGTTTTTCGGCCTCGATGCGATTGCCGATGAGCTGGAAGACCCGTTTGGCCGCGACGAGAATGATCTCCCAACGGATGCGCTAGTGCGCACGCTGGAGCGCGATATTCTCTGGGAGCTCGGCGCAGAAATGCCGCCGGCGCTTAAGCCTGTGGACTATGTCTTGAGCTGACCCCAAATTTCCCCAAACACCCCAATATAGACGAGCACCACAAAACCCTTGTAGGAGTGAGCCTGCTCGCGAAAGCGGACTGCCAGCCAACATCGTTGTCGCCTGACTTGCCGCGATCGCGAGCAGGCTCACTCCTACAGTTGTGTTTTTTGCAGGGCTTTGAAGAGTTCGCTGTCCGCCAGACGCTGCGCATCGGCCACTTTGCCGGCGGTCGATAAGCCTTTAAACACTTCCGATTGGACGAATACGCCCTCAAATGAGATCGTCGCGCCCTGCACCCTTGGTGCGCTGTACGCATCTGCGTCAATACTCCACCCAGAAATCCCATCGAGCAAGTGCCGTCGTGGACATCAAACAACTCAAATTCCTGATCGCACTGGACGAAACCCGTCACTTCGGTCAGGCCGCCGCCCGCTGCCACATCACTCAGCCGACCCTGTCGATGCGCCTGCGCAATCTCGAAGAGGAACTGGATCTGGTGCTGGTCAATCGTGGTCAGCGCTTTGAGGGGTTCACCGAGGCTGGCGAGCGTGTACTGGCCTGGGCCCGGACGTTGCTGGCGGCGCATGATGGTTTGTTCGCCGAAGCGGCGGCCTGTCGCGGGCAACTGGTCGGCAGTTTGCGCCTCGGCCTGGTGCCGCTGAGCAGCTTCAATCCGGTCGATTATATTCAGGGATTGTCGGGGTCTTATCCCGAGTTGAAGTTCAGCCTGTCCTCGCTCAGCTCCGACGAGATCATCGCCAGTTTGGGTAACAATCAGCTGGACTTGGGCGTGTGCTATCTCGATCACGTCAATCCGGCCTATTTCGAGTTTTTCGAGATCGGTCAAACCCGCGTCGGATTGCTGTACGACAACCGGCATTTCCAGTTCGAAGGCACTCAGATGAGTTGGGAAGAAGCCGCGCAATTGCCGCTGGGCATGATTACCACCGGCATGCATTACCGCAAATCCATCGACCTGAGTTTTCGCAGTCGCGGCTTGAGCCCGCAGCCAATCATGGAGAGTGATTCGACCTATCAGTTGTTACAGGCGATTCACCAGGGTTTCTGCTGCGCAATCATGCCGCTGGACAGCGGAATGGAGGAGCCGATTGAACATCTGTCGTTCATGACCCTGCCAGACGCCAGCGTGCTCGCACCGTTGGGGATGGTGATGCGCAAGACCGAACCGCGCTCGGCGATTGCTGAAAAGTGTTTTGCTGAAGCGCGGAAGATGCTTGAGGGCTGATGTGCACATCTGACCCAAGGCCAAATACAAAACCTGCACAAAAGGGGTTGTCAGAAGCAGGTGTTCAAGATATTTCACATTGATCGTTTACACGCCCGCGGATTCCCCCTTACTATCCGGGCACACCGGTCGACGGGTCAGCCCCGCGTCCGACGTTTTCCGCCAACGGAAACACGCGTTATGAGTACGTATCTACAACAACTAAAATCGTTGAACGTCTCCGCTGTGTGCGCCCTCTGTCATAGGGGCCGCGCATGAATCGTATCGTCAATCTCCCCATGGCCCTGCGCCGTTCCAAGTTGCGTCACTCCGCACGCCCGCCGGATGTCTGCGTTTCTGCCTGATCACGTCTGAAAAACGTGTAGGCCTTTTCTCTTTCGATATCCCTGCCAGGACACCTGGGCTTTCGCCCATTACTGTCTCTTGGCCCGAATCTGCGCGCCTGTGCGGCGCAACTCTGAGTGATTGCCATGAAATTCGCAGCGATTGAAGACGCACGCCTGTTCCTCGACCAAAACCCTGATATCGACATGATCGAGCTGTTCATTCTCGACGCCAACGGAGTGCCGCGCGGCAAGCTGTTGCACCGTGAAGAACTGCTCGCGGTGTACGAAAGCGGTCGGCCGCTGCCAAGCACCATCCTCGGTCTGACCGTGCAAGGTGAAGATGTTGAAAACTCTGGTCTGGTCTGGGACGTTGGCGATATCGACTGCCGTGCCTATCCGTTGGAAGGCAGCCTGGTGCGCCTGCCATGGCGGCAAATTCCGACCGCCGCCGTGCAAGTCAGCATGCACCCGAAGGAAGGCATGCCAGCGAGCATCGCCGACCCGCGTCACCTCTTGATCAAAGTCATCGACGGCCTCAAGGCCGAGGGATATCACCCGGTGATGGCCTGCGAGTTGGAGTTCTATCTGCTCGACGCCAAACGCGATCACAACGGTCGTCCGCAACCGGCACTGGATGCCGACGGTGGGCGACCGCGACACACACAGGTTTACGGTTTACGTGAGCTGGAACAGATTGAACCGTTCCTCGCCGACCTCTACAGCGCCTGCAAACTGCACGGCATTCCGGCGCGCACGGCGATCTCCGAATACGCCCCGGGCCAGGTGGAAATCACCCTCGAACACGGCGACGCGCTGGAAGCGATGGATCAGGCTGTGCGTTACAAACGTCTGGTCAAAGCGGTCGCACGCAAGCACGGCATGCAAGCGACGTTCATGGCCAAACCGTTCGATGATCTGGCCGGCACCGGCATGCACATGCACGTCAGTCTGGCGGATGCCGAGGGGCGCAATCTGTTCGCTTCCGGAGACCCGGCCGGCACGCCGCTGCTGCGCACGGCGATTGGCGGCATGCTCGCGTCGTTGCTCGACACGCTGTTGATGTTCTGCCCGAACGCCAACTCGTACCGCCGCTTTCAGGTCAACAGTTACGCGCCGTTGGCGCCGACTTGGGGCGTCGACAACCGCACGGTCAGCCTGCGCGTACCCGGCGGCCCGGCGAACACCCGCCACATCGAACACCGCATTTGCGGCGCCGATGCCAACCCATATCTGGCGGCGGCGGCGATCCTTGCCGGCATTCATCGCGGCATTAGCGAAAACCTTGATCCGGGCGCACCGGTTGAAGGCAACGGTTATGCGCAGGCGAAGGAATTGCTGCCGACTGATTGGCTGACCTCGTTGCAGGCGCTGGGGAAATCGGCGTGGGCGCGGGATGCCTTGGGCCAGGAGTTTCTTGGGGTGTATCTGGCGGTGAAGCGTGCCGAGTACCGGCAGTTCATGGCTGAAGTGGGTGAGCAGGATTGGCGTTGGTACCTGACCGAAGCTTAAAGCCTCGCCCATAACCCTGTAGGAGTGAGCCTGCTCGCGATAGCGACCTGTCAGTTAACAATGATTTGCCTGACACACCGCTTTCGCGAGCAGGCTCACTCCTACAAGGGATCGAGTACCGACCTTGAAATTTGTGGACACTGACATGACCGAACGCTGCAATTCCTATTACACCGCCACCCTCAACCAGGACACCGACTACCCGACCCTGCAAGGTCGGCACACGGTCGATGTGGTGATCATCGGTGGCGGTTTCACTGGCGTTGCCACCGCCGTCGAGCTCGCCGAAAAAGGCCTGAAAGTCGCCATCGTCGAGAGCAACAAAATTGGCTGGGGCGCCACCGGACGTAACGGCGGGCAAGTCACCGGCAGCCTCTCCGGCGATGGCGCGATGCGCAAACAGATGCGCGCGAAACTCGGCGATGACGTCGACGATTTCATCTGGCACCTGCGTTGGCGCGGACACGAAATCATCAAGCAACGCGTGGCGAAATACGCCATCAAATGCGACCTCAAACACGGTCATCTGCACGCGGCCTACAAGCCGAGTCACATGCCGGATTTGCGCAACGACTACGAAGAAGCCGTGCGGCGCGGACTGGGCGATGAAGTCAGCCTGCTTGATCGCAGTCAGGTGCGCGATCTGCTGCAAAGCGATCTCTATCACGGCGCAATCAAGAACACTCGCAACATGCACCTGCACCCGCTCAATCTGTGCATCGGCGAAGCGCGGGCAGCGGAAAGTCTCGGCGCGCTGATCTTCGAAAACAGCGAAGTGCTGGAGATCATTCATGGCGATAAGCCTGGTATAAGAACCGCTCACGGCCAGATCGACGCCAAGCAAGTCATGCTCGCCGGTGACGTCTACCACAAGCTCGAACCGGGCAAGCTCAAGGGCAAGATTTTCCCGGCCATGGGCGGCATCGTCACCACCGCGCCGCTCGGTGATCTGGCCAAACAGATCAATCCCGAAGACCTCGCAGTCTACGACTGCCGCTTCGTTCTCGATTACTACCGCCTCACCGCCGACGGTCGCTTGCTGTTCGGCGGCGGCGCCAACTACAGCGGCAAGGATTCAAGGGACATCGCCGGCGAACTGCGCCCGTGCATCGAGCAAACCTTCCCGGCGCTCAAAGGCGTACAGATCGACTACCAGTGGAGCTGCGCGATGGGCATCGTCATCAACCGCATCCCGCAACTGGGCAAACTCTCGGACAACGTCTGGTATTGCCAGGGCTACTCCGGCCACGGCATCGCCACCACGCACATCATGGGCGAAATCATGAGCCGCGCGATCACCGGGCAGATGGAGCAGTTCGACACGTTTGCGGGTTGCCAGCACATTCGTGTGCCTATGGGTGATTTGCTCGGGAATCCGATGCTGGCTGCGGGGATGTGGTACTACCAGATGCTCGAAAAGTTGCGTTGAACCGACACCTTCCCTTGTAGGAGCTGCCGAAGGCTGCGATCTTTTGATCTTGTTTTTAGAATCAAAATCAAAAGATCGCAGCCTTCGGCAGCTCCTACAGGAGGCGGCTTCAGTCTTGTAGTTGCTCCACAACAATCCCCAACCGTCGATAATCCTCAACACTCCCCGACGCCACATGCCGTTCGGTAATCAGCGTATGCAGGCGCGTACAAGGCGCCACCACAAACGGCTCCACCGCGCCCAACTTGTCCGCCGTAGTCACGGCAATCACCCGCGTCGCGTTATCGAGCATCGCCTGCTTCACCGGCACTTCATCAAAATGCAGCGAAGTAATCCCCACCTCCGGATGAATCGCGCAGACGCCGGTAATCCCCAGATCCGCCTTGATCCCCGCCAGCAAGCGCAGCGCCTCATGCCCACCCGCCGACATCGTTCGCGGATTCAACGTCCCGCCTGCCAGAATCACTTTCACACCCTTGAATTCCGCCAGCGCAATCGCCGTCATCGGCGCAGCCGTCACTGCTGTGATCTGGATATCCGCGCGCAGCGACCGCGCGACCTGCAACGTCGTCGAACCGGAATCAAACAGCACAATCTGCCCGTCCTCGACCTGCTGCGCCGCGAGTTGCGCCAGACGGATTTTCACCTCATCGGTCTCATCCAGCCGCGTGAAGTAATCCTTGCCGGAATCTTTCGGACGCGGCAACGCCCCTCCATGAACCCGCTGCACGAGGCCGGCGTTATCCAGCTCGGCGAGGTCGCGGCGGATGGTGTCTTCGGAGACGGCGAAGTGTTGGCTCAACTCGGAGGCCATGACTTTGCCGTCGCGTTCGAGGAGCAGAAGGATTTTTTGCCGGCGCAGGGAGGGCAGCTCGGCTGAGGAGTGATAGTGCATGGTTGCGCCTGTTTGTGCTTGTTTTTGCGAGATTAGACAAAGCCTCGCTTAAACACAATCGGATGCAACCATTAAACGCTTGTCTATCGCGCAGGCATTTCTAGCGTGCCTCCCTCACAAACGAAAGTTATGCGGCTGGCATAAGCGGGTTCCATCTCGCTTCCATCGGGTCGCCCACCTCGCTCAGTTACAACATTCTCAAAACGACCCCGAACTCTCCCGTGGTCTGGATCCATTTCGTCAATATGCATAGTTCCACCAATAACGAGCCCACCGCTGATCATCTGACCTCCTCCCTGAATCAACAACGCCCAAAACCCACCAGAACCCACGGTATACGGTACTCCGGGGACAAAATCAGAACGTTGGAAATCAAGACGAAAGACCCAACCCTCAGTATTCTGCTCAGGACCAAATCCCCAGAAATAAGTCTGCCCATCGGTAGTAAATTTGCCATCGAATTGGAGTTTTTCCCCGACCGGTTGACCCCCACTGTCTGTTAGTTGGATTTCAAACGCTGCCTTCCAGGTATCCTTACCAGACAGAATTGGAAGAACTTGCTCGACTGTAATGCTCATACTTAAATCGTCCTTTTCCGATCGCCAGATTAACCACACTGGAAAAGGTAAACCGCGCTGACAACTTATACACCTGTCACAAATGACAGTATTTAAGTACCTTTAGCGATTAAAAAGCGGCGCAACGACGGCAAATGGGATATTGAGCCATCAATTACTTCGATCATTGCAATCAACAAGGCGAATTTTTTCTTTGCTTTCAGCCTGTTCAGAATGGCCCCACTTTAAAAGGCTCAGGATGAACACCTCATGAATCTCAATTTCGCGTTTGCTTGCATGATCGTTGTTTCGTTTGCGGTGGCTCTTGGTCACGCCTGACAGCGTCTCAGACCGACGCCAACAGGTGCTCGCGCAGCCATTTGTGCGCCGGATCGCGATGCGCGCGTTCGCCCCAGAACATCGCCATTTCGTAACCGGGCACTGGCAGCGGTGCGTCGACCACTTGCAATGCCGGATTGCCGCGCACCAGGCGTGACGGCAGCATCGCCACCAGATCGGTGCTGACCAGCACCGACATCGCCATCAGAAAATGCGGCACCGACAGCACCACTTTTCGTTGCAAACCGACCTCGGCCAACGCCTTGTCGGTCACCCCGAAAAACCCTCCGCCCTCTCGCGACACCAGGACGTGTTCCAACGCGCAGAACTGTTTGCGCGTTGGCACGCGCTGCAAATCCGGATGACCAACGCGACCGGCCAGCACATAGTGTTCGGTGAACAATGGCCGCGAATGCAACTCCAGCGGCGCGTCTTCGCTGATGTGCAGGGCGATGTCGAAGACGCCCTGCTCCGCCTGTTTCACCAACTGCGCAGGCGTCAGATCGATCACGGCCAATCGCGTGCCCGGTGCCTCTTTGCGTAATCCGCTGAGCGCCGGTAACACCACCGTCGTTTCGCCGTAATCGGTGGCAGCGACTTTCCAGGTGTGCGTCGCCTGCGCCGGATCAAACGCGCTGGCCGGCGCGACCGCCCTTTCCAACGCCTCCAACGCTTCGCGCAACGGCTCGCGCAATTCATCGGCGCGCACCGTCGGGCGCATTCCGCGCGGCCCGGGCAGCAGCAACGGGTCGCCAAAGATGTCGCGCAACTTGGCCAGATGCACACTCACCGAAGGCTGCGACAGGTTCAACCGCTGCGCCGCGCGGGTGACGTTGTGCTCGGACAGCAACACGTCGAGGGTGAGCAGCAGATTGATATCGAGGCGTCTCAAATTATTCATGGCTATACCAGACATATCAGACATTCATTTCCAATATACCGCTTGAACGCCGATCCTGCCGTCATTCAGCCAACGGAGCTACAACATGAATGTCCTACTGGTCTACGCCCACCCTGAACCGACTTCCCTCAACGGCTCGCTCCGCGACTTCAGCGTCCAGCGCCTGCAAGCCGCCGGCCACACCGTGCAGGTCTCCGACCTCTACGCGATGAATTGGAAAACCACCCTCGACGCCGACGACGCCCCGGAGCGCGACACCACAAAACCGTTCCACGCCTCGCTCGACTCAAAAGTGGCGTACGCCGAAGGCAGCCAAGCCGCCGACATCGCTCGCGAACAGGAAAAACTGCAGTGGGCCGACACGCTGATTCTGCAGTTCCCGATGTGGTGGTTTTCGATGCCGGCGATCCTCAAAGGCTGGGTCGAACGCGTCTACGCCTACGGTTTTGCCTACGGCGTTGGCGAACATTCCGACAGCCGCTGGGGTGAGCGTTATGGCGAAGGGAAAATGCAAGGCAAACGGGCGATGTTGATGGTCACCACCGGCGGCTGGGAATCGCACTACGCTCCACGCGGGATCAACGGCCCGATGGACGATCTGCTGTTTCCGATCCAGCACGGGATTCTGTATTACCCCGGTTTTGAAGTGGTGCCGCCGTTCGTGGTGTATCGCACCAGCCGCATGGATGAGGCGCGCTATGCCGAGACGTGTGAAGAATTGGGGCGGAGGCTGGATGAATTGTGGAGTACACGGCCGATTACGTTTCGCCAGCAGAATGCCGGGGAGTACGAGATTCCGGCGTTGACGTTGAAGGATGATGTCGCGCCCGATCAACAGGGTTTTTCCGCGCACATTATTTGATGTTTGCCGCAAACCTTTGGAGGGTATTTGTCCCCGCTGGGCTGCGCAGCAGCGCCAAACCCTGCAAACGGATTTTTCCAGGCAGACCGAGTTGTATGATTTTGGGGCTGCTTCGCCGCCCAACGGGGATAAATCCCCTCGCCACAGGCGTCCGATCGCCCGCAAAACCGATTGAACCTCCTTCCTCCGGACTGCCTCGAAACTCTATAGCGCCCATTCATCGTTAGACGCGGCGCCCTCTTCGAGGAAATCCCGATGAACATTCGATTTCTGTTGCTGATCGCCACGTTCGCCATCATCCCGACTTGCGTCATGGCCGAGGGTTGCGACGTCCAGACCCAATCTTCCAGCGCCTCGGTGCCGGCCATCGAAACCCATAGCTGCTACGAATACGAAGGCATGCCGGTGAATGCCATCGACTGGTCCTGCAGCAACGAAAGCAAAGACATGCTCAGCAGCACAAAAAACAAAGTGGAACACTGTGCGGATCACTATCAGGCCGCGTGCATCGCGACCATCACTCAGGAATCGCTCGCCAACCCGCACTCCACCAGCAAGGACAAAAACGCCAAGGCGCTAAACATCCCCGACAATGCGCAAGTGACCACGTATTACTACGACGTTGAGCATTTGGCCCAGGCGCGGATTGATTGTGAGAATGGCGGCGGGCAGTGGAAGGCGAAGTAGTTAAACGTTGAAACTTTGATCGCTCGATTTGTGCCCACAAAAAAACCGCATCGCTGCGGTTTTTAGTGTGCTCAGAGTGACTGGCTTAGAAGTTCGCTGGCGTGTTTGCACTGATGATCTCGGCTTCATCGGCGCCGATATTGCGGAACTTGTGCGGTAACGTGGTGGGAAAGTAGTAACCATCCCCCGCGCCCAAAACGCTCACCTGGCCGTCGACGGTCAACTCGACAGTGCCGCGCGTGACCAGCCCGCACTCCTCGCCTTCGGCGTGCACGATCGGCTCTTCACCGGAACTTGCGCCCGGCGCGTATTGCTCGCGCAGCAAACGCATCTGGCGGCTTGGCACCGAGGCACCGATCAGCAGCAGGCGCAGGCCATGACGGCCGAGATCCGGCTGTTCATTGGCGCGGAAGACGTATTGATGTTCGCGCGGCGGCTGGTCGAAGGTGAAGAAGTCGGCCAGGGACATCGGGATGCCTTCGAGCAGCTTTTTCAGTGAACTGACGGAGGGGCTGACGCGATTCTGTTCGATCAGGGAAATGGTGGCATTGGTCACGCCGCTACGCCGGGCCAGCTCGCGCTGGGAGAGTTTGTAGCTTTCGCGTACTAGTTTGAGTCGAGAACCCGTATCCATGACAGCCTTATGTGAGAACGACTTAAGGGCGATGGGGGTGGGTGGCGGGTGACGCGCCGAGGGCGCGGATCACGTTGCTCCCGTGTCCCGGAACCGTGAAAGGCGGCTATTAAATCACGTTTGGTGGTGTTGCTCAGCAGGTTCGATGGACGGTGGGGCAAATGCACCCGCCGAAATCTGTAGGAGCAAGGCTTGCCCGCGAATGCGGTGCTTCAGGCGACAGGGATGTTGCCTGAAATGGCCCCTTCGCGAGCAAGCTCAGCTCCTACAAAAATAGCGGTGGAGCAGCCGAATCGTACATTCAGCACGATCTGCACATCATGTAAAAACCGGCGGGGTCTTGGCGACCGTCGCCGGGGAGGTAACTTTAGATGCCGAAACGGTCGCGCAGCGAGTAGTACACGGCGCCAAGAGCGGTCAACGGCGCGGAGAACGTGCGGCCGCCGAGCATTGGCATGTGCGGCAACGAGGCGAACGCATCGAAACGCTCGGCATCGCCACGGATCATTTCCGAGATCAGCTTGCCGGCGAGGTGCGAGCAGGTCACGCCGTGACCGCTGTAGCCCTGCATGTAGTAGGCGTTTTTCTCGATGCGACCGAATTGCGGCATGCGCGACATGGTCAGCAGGAAGTTGCCGGTCCAGCGGTAGTCGATTTTGACGTCTTTGAGCTGCGGGAAGGTCTTGAGAATCTTCGGACGGATCAGTTGTTCGATGTCGTCCGGTTCTCGCGCGCCGTAGACCACGCCGCCGCCGTACAACAGGCGATTGTCGGCAGTCAGGCGGTAGTAATCCAACAGGTAATTGCAGTCTTCGACGCAATAGTTGTTGGTGATCAGGCTGCGCGCCTGCTTTTCAGTCAACGGTTCGGTGACAACGATCTGCGAGCCGCACGGCATGCTTTTCGCGGTCACGCGGTTGTCTAGACCTTGCGGCAGGTAAGCGTTGCCAGCGATCAACAGATACTTGGCGCGCACTTGGCCTTTGGCAGTACGGATAACGTTCGGCTCGCCATATTTGATTTCCACGGCAGCCGACTGCTCGTAGATCTTGCCACCCAGACGCACGATGGCTGCCGCTTCACCGAGTGCCAGGTTCAACGGATGAACGTGGCCGCCCTGCATGTCGAGCAAGCCGCCAACGTAAGCGTCGGAACCGACTTCGCGACGAATCTCAGCCGCGTCGAGCATCTTCAGGTTGTTGTTGCCGTAACGTTCCCAGCCGCGTTTTTGCTCGGCCAGACCGTTGAGTTGTTTCTTGTTCATCGCTGCGAAGATGCCGCCCGGGCGGTAGTCGCATTTGATGTCGTAATCCTTGATGCGCGAACGGATGATGTCGGCGCCTTCAAAAATCATGCTGCCGAGGATCTCTGCGGTCTTGTCGCCATAGCGCGCTTCGATCACGTCGACGTCGCGGCTGTAGGAGTTGACCAGTTGGCCGCCGTTGCGACCGCTGGCGCCGTAGCCGACTTTCGCCGCTTCGAGCACCGTCACTTTATAGCCGGCTTCGGTCAGGAACAGCGCCGAGGACAGGCCGGTGTAGCCGGCGCCGATAATGCAAACATCGCAGTCCACCGCTTCTTCGAGAATCGGAAAATCGATGACTTCGTTGCGGGTGGCGGCGTAGTAGCTGTTGACGTGTTGCTGTTTCATGTTTGTTCTCCGAAGGTCGCCGATCACTGCCGGCGACCGCCGCGGTAAAAGAGTTAGAGCTTGATCCAGGTCGCTTTCAGCTCGGTGTACTTGTCGAACGCGTGCAGCGATTTATCGCGACCGTTGCCCGACTGTTTGAAGCCACCGAACGGTGCGGTCATGTCGCCGCCGTCGTACTGGTTGACCCAGACGCTGCCGGCGCGCAAGCCACGCGCAAAGGTGTGTGCCTTGCTCAGGTTGCTGGTCCAGACACCGGCGGCGAGGCCGAAGATGCTGTCGTTGGCGATTTGCAGCGCTTCTTCAACGGTGTCGAAGGTGATCAGCGACAGTACCGGGCCGAAGATTTCTTCCTGAGCGATGGTCATCGCGTTGGTCACGCCGTCGAACAGCGCCGGCTGCACGTACAGGCCACCGGTTTCTTCGAGGGTGCGCTGGCCGCCGGCAATCAGCTCGGCGCCCTGCTCGCGACCGATGCTGATGTAGCGCAGCACGTTGTCGAGTTGACGCTGATCGACCACGGCGCCGACGGTGGTGGCTGGATCGAGGGCGTGCCCCGGTTTCCACGCTTGCAGTGCTTCCACCAGCAGCGGAATGAATTGCTCGCGGATCGAACGCTCGACCAGCAGGCGCGAACCCGCGGTGCAGACTTCGCCCTGGTTGAACGCAATGGCGCCGGCCGCTGCTTGTGCTGCCGCGCGCAAATCCGGTGCGTCGGCAAACACCACGTTCGGGCTCTTGCCCCCTGCTTCGAGCCAGACGCGTTTCATGTTGCTTTGGCCGGCATAAATCATCAGTTGCTTGGCAATCGCCGTGGAGCCGGTAAAGGCCAGCACGTCGACGCCCATGTGCAACGCCAACGCTTTGCCGACGGTGTGGCCGAAGCCTGGCAGCACGTTGAACACGCCTTTCGGAATGCCGGCATCCAGCGCCAGTTGCGCGATGCGGATCGCCGTCAGTGGCGATTTTTCCGAAGGTTTCAGAATGAACGAGTTGCCCGCCGCCAGGGCCGGGGCAAATTTCCAGCTGGCCATGATCAACGGGAAGTTCCACGGCACGATCGCGGCAACCACGCCGGAAGGCTCGCGGGTGATCAGGCCGAGTTGGTCGTGCGGGGTCGCGGCGACTTCGTCGTAAATCTTGTCGATGGCTTCGGCGCTCCAGCGGATCGCGTTAGCGGTCGCCGGGATGTCGATGCTCATCGAATCGCTGATCGGTTTACCCATGTCGAGGGTTTCCAGCAGCGCCAGTTCTTCCTGGTTCTGCAGGATCAGATCGGCGAAGCGGATCAGGATGCGTTTGCGCTCGGCCGGGGCTTTGTGCGCCCACACGCCGGACTCAAAAGACTGGCGCGCGACTTCAACGGCGAGGTTGGCGTCGGCTTCATCGGTGCTGGCCACGGAGGCGAGGAAACGGCCGTCAACAGGGCTCAGGCATTCGAAGGTGTCGCCGCTGATAGCCGGGCGATATTCACCGTTGATGAACGCGCGGGACTCGATGGTCAGAGACTGGAAGCGTTGTTCCCAGTCGTTGCGGGTAGTTGTCATTGTTGTGGCTCGACAAGGGGGATTGGGTGATCGGCGGACGAACGCCGCCGATCAAAATCTGGTAACCCGATCCCCTGTAGGAGCTGCCGAAGGCTGCGATCTTTTGACTTTGATTTTTTAAAAGCAAGATCAAAAGATCGCAGCCTTCGGCAGCTCCTACAGGGTTACGGCGGTGGGTCAACCGTCAAACCGTATGCAGATACCAGTTGTACTCAAGGTCAGAGATCGAGTTCTCGAACTCGGCCAGTTCGCTTTCCTTGCACGCGACGAAGACGTCGATGTACAGCGGGTCGATGTACTTGGCCATGACTTCGCTGTCGTCCAGCTCGCGCAGTGCGTCGCGCAGGTTGTTCGGCAGGCTCTGTTCGTTCTGCTCGTAGCTGTTGCCTTCAACCGGCGCGCCCGGCTCGATCTTGTTGGTCAGACCGTGGTGAATACCGGCCAGGACAGACGCCATCAGCAAGTACGGGTTGGCGTCGGCGCCAGCAACACGGTGCTCGATGCGCACGGAGTCCGGCGAGCCGGTCGGTACGCGCACGGCCACGGTGCGGTTGTCGATGCCCCAGCTTGGCGAGTTCGGTACGTAGAACTGCGCGCCAAAGCGGCGGTAAGAGTTGACGTTCGGGCAGAGGAAAGCCATTTGCGCAGGCAGGGTCTCGAGCACACCGCCGATCGCGTGACGCAGTGCGGCGTTCTGCTCGGGATCCTCGCTGGCGAAGATGTTGTTGCCTTCTTTGTCCAGAATCGAGATGTGTACGTGCAGACCATTGCCCGCCTGGCCAGGATACGGCTTGGCCATGAAGGTGGTGTCCATCTCGTGGTCGTAGGCGATGTTCTTCACAGACGCTTGAGCAGGACGGCG